>CAZILR010000024.1:0-18917 GCA_964539995.1 uncultured Planctomyces sp. | reverse complement strand
CGGCATCAACCGCGCCGACCTTCACATCGTTGGCCACTTCGTTGACGGTCGTTTTATAAACCGTCGTGCGGGCGTGCAGCTTGTCCCACTGACCGCTGGCCGTGAGCGAGTCGCGCGTCAGCTTGCCAATCGCCGCAGCCTCGGCACTGGCTTGCGCCAATCGCATGTCGTCCCGATTCAAATCGTCGAGGCGAGTGATTCGTTTGGGATTCCCCTTCGCCACAGCGACGACCGCCTGCATCTTCGCCAGCGGAAACACGGACGACTCACCGGCCACCAACTTTCGCTCGCGAGCCAACGCCAAATAGCTGTCGTCCGCTGGCAAGTAGAGATCGCCTGTGCCCGACACTTCCAGCGACGCGAGCAATGTCTGCGACGGGCCGTACTGAATTTGAAGTGGCGTCTTGTAGGCTAGCTCGTAATCGCTGCGAATGGCTTCCAGCACGCTCTTATTGCTGGCGGCGCAATAAATGACGAGCGGCTCGTTCGTTTCCGTCTTGGTCGTTGTTCGAGGCTGTCGAACGAGGCCCGTCACTAGAGCAATCAAGAGTGCGAGCGACGCCAGCATGACCGCCATTGTGCGAGTGGCTGACCCGCGGCGCAAGCCCCTAATGGAGACATCTCTCACAAAGTTGTCGGAGGCCAGCGACGGCGATTGCTTCGGGACAACGTGGCGGACAAGCATGTTCAAACCACACGGAATCAGGTGAGATCGGTCAATGGCCGGACGCGATTTGCATCCTAAGTCGCGCCCGTTGAGCGTGCAACGAGTGGCTCGGTCGAGTCCTTTGGTGATACTCGCAAGGCACCCGCCGCTGTATGCTGGTCGGCAGTCCTGAATGGAACCCTCTCCGCTCTTGATTGGTGACTCCACAATTGTGAGGACGACCGATGCGACAACTTTCGACGGCTCACTTTCGCAGTCTGCTTTTGGGTTGGATGTTGTGGGGAGCGATCTCGGACGACGTGACATTAGCCGGTGATTGGCCCACCTATCGAGGCGATACTGCTCGCAGTGGAGCGTCGGCAGAGACGATTCAAGTTCCGCTGAAGCCGCGTTGGATCGCAAGTGCGCCAAGTGCTCCGAAGATTTCGTTTTCGAGCGCCGAAGGGCGAGTGATCGAAGGACATTTGTTGGGGCATCGAGCCAAGTACGACGACGCGATTCATCCCGTCGTTGTTGGACAGCGCGTGTTCTTCGGGTCGTCTGTCGATCATCAGTTGCACTGCGTTGATCTCGTCACCGGCTGGGAAGTGTGGACCTTCTTCAGCGGCGGGCCGATTCGGCTCGCGCCGACGGTCGCTGATGGCCGAGTCTATTTCGGATCGGATGACGGGTTCGCCTATTGTCTCGCTGCCGATGACGGAAAGCTGCTGTGGAAGATACGAGGCGGCCCGGCCGATGAGTGGTTGCTGGCGCGCGGCGAGATGGTGTCGCGTTGGCCGATTCGCACGGGTGTGCTGGTGGATCGCGGCGTCGCGTACTTTGGCGCGGGCATCTTCCCGCATGATGATGTGCTCCTGCATGCGGTGAAGGGGGCCGATGGGTCGCTCGTTTGGAAGCAGGACAACGTCAGTTCGCTCGACGCCGGGCGAAACGATTTGTCTCCGCAGGGATATTTGCTGGCGAGCGATGATTTTCTGGTCATCCCTTCGGGGCGATCGCTGCCGGCGGTGTTCGACCGCGCGACAGGACGCTTGCTGCACAAGCGAGAATTCGGATTTCGTTCAACAGCCGGAGGCGTGGTCGGCAGCGTGCAAGCGTTGCTGGCCGACGGACAAATCTATTCGGCAGGTCCACATCACTTGCTGGCGATGGAGCAGAAGACTGGCGATGTCGGGTTCGGCTGGATCGACGGCCGGCAGATGGTCGTCAGCGGTGACGCGGCCTACGTCGCCACCGGCGAAGTGGTCGCGCGCCTGAACCGGATGGAATACGCGGTCAACAGCCGCAAGCGGCATCAACTCGAATTGGACATCACCAGCTTCAACAACCAAGTCCGAGCCGCGACCGCTGACCCCGCCAAGGCGGTCGAGATTCGCAAGAAGATCAGCGACGCGCAGGCGGAGATGAAACGCATCGCGAGCGTCGGCATCGCGTGGCAAACCAAGACAGGGGACGACTCCGCGTTGCTCGCGGCTGGCGATTTGATCTTCCTCGGTGGCGACGGCAGCGTGACGGCGTACTCGGCGAAGACCGGCGAAAGCGTCTGGCAAAGCAACGTCGTGGGCGAGGCGCGCGGGCTGGTCGTCGCCAACGGACATCTACTGGTCAGCACGAGCGCCGGGCACATCTACAGCTTCGCGTCAGCGGAATTGAAGTTGGCCGAAGTGAAAGCAGACTTCTCAAAAATGATGGTCCTCGGAAATATGGCGCACCAAATTCCGTATCCGAACAATCTCACTCCCATGTATCAGCAAGCGGCCGAGGAGATTCTCAAACGCTCCGGGATGAAGCGCGGCTACGCCCTGATCGTCGGCAACGAACAAGGCCGGCTGGCGTTTGAACTCGCGAAACGCAGCGAGTTGAAAATCTACGCCGTCGAAGCCGACGCCGGGAAAGTTGCCGACGCTCGATCTCACTTGTCTCGCGCGGGCCTCTACGGCACGCGAGTCGTCATTCATCACGGCGATCCCGCGAACGTGCCGTACTCGAACTACTTCGCCAACGTCATCGCGTCCGACTCGTTCGTGAAGACCGGCGAATTCATCGGCGATCCGCAGAAACTCGCGCGGCATCTGAAGCCGCTCGGCGGCGCGATCGTGCTCGGCCGGCCGGCGGGAGCGCCCGGTAAGTCCATTGATCTGGCTGACGCGACGGCGTGGTTGCAACGAACCGAACTTGGCGAGTCCTCGAAACTCGCGGCCGAGAACGGATGGGCCACGCTCACGCGCGGCGCATTGCCGGGGGCCGGCAGTTGGTCGCATCAGTACGGCAACGCAGCGAACACAGCGGTCAGTCTCGACACGCGCGTGAAGGGCGATCTCGGCGTGCTCTGGTTCGGCGATCCGGGGCCGGGGGACATGGTCAATCGGCACGAGGGGGCGGTCGGGCCGCTCGCCACCGGCGGACGGCTGTTCGTGCAAGGCGAAGACACGATCCAAGCCTACGACGCCTACAACGGCACGTTCCTGTGGAAGTATGAAAACCCGAAGGCGCTCCGCACCGGAGTCTTCCAGAATCAGAACCCCGGCAACCTCGCGGCGTCCGAGGATCGGCTGTTCCACTTCGTGAAGGACCAGCTCATTGAACTCGACGCAGCCACTGGCGAAACGCGGCGCATTCATCGCCTGCCACCGGACAAGGACAACGGCGACTACGAATGGGGCTACGTCGCGACCGAGAACGGCTTGCTATTCGGCACGGCGACCATCCGCAAGGAACTGGAAGCGAAGCTCAAGCGGCGCGGGCTGAAGACCGCCGACGCCACCGACGCGATCTTCGCTATCGACATCGAAACTGGAAAACACCTGTGGACCTACAAAGGGCAGAGCATCTCGCATCACACGATCGCCATCAGCCCGGAGAACGTCTATTTCATCGACAGCTCGATCACGCCCGAACAACGTGCGGAGTTGCTGCGAGCCGACAAGACGGAACTCGCCAAGCTGACCGGCAAGGAGCGCGAGATCGCTGAAGATCGCGCGAAGAACGCGGACCTTCGCCGAGCCGTCGCGATTGAGGCTCGCACCGGCAAGCAGTTGTGGGCCAACCCGGTGGACGTGACCGATTGCAGCGACATCGGCATCGGCGGCGGCAAGCTCACGCTGATGGTTCACAACAACGTGCTGCTCTTGGGCGGAGCCAACGCCAACGGGCACTACTGGAAACAATTCGTCGCCGGTGAGTTCTCGCGACGTCGGCTGGTCGCGCTCTCCGCTCTGCACGGCTACAAGCTGTGGGCCAAAGACGCCAACTATCGACACCGGCCGATCATCATTGGCGACCAAGTGCTTGCTGAGCCGTGGTCGTTCGACCTCAACAGCGGCGAGCAGAAGACGCGACAGCATCCGCTCACCGGCGCGGCGGAACCGTGGAGCATCATGCGCACCGGGCATCACTGCGGCATGTTGACCGGCTGCGAATCGGGCATGTTGATGTTCCGCTCCGGAGCAACCGGTTTCTACGACCTGAATACTGACTCCGGCACGCGGCACTTCGCCGGTCATCGCCTGGGCTGCTGGATCAACGCCATCCCAGCCGGCGGACTGGTGATGATCCCCGAAGCCAGCGCCGGCTGCGTGTGTCTGTTCTCGATCGCCTCCACGATCGTCATGGAACCGCGCGAGACGCGCCGCCCCTGGACAATCACCAGCGCCGTCGGCTCGCAAACACCGGTGCGAGCGATGGCCCTCAACCTCGGAGCACCCGGCGACCGCAAGGACGCAAACGGCAAACTCTGGCTCGCCTACCCGCGTCACAAGGCGTATCAGGAAACGTCGCTGGACGTGAAACTCGACCTCAAGCCCAAGTTCAAAACGGGCGGCCAATTCACGAGCGTCGGCGAAACGTCGCGACCGATCGACTGCACCGAAACGCCCTGGCTCTACACCTCGTGGGCCGAAGGTCTGGAACAACTCACGTTGCCGCTGCTCGGCCCGAAGGACGAGCCGGCCACCTACACCGTGCGATTGCACTTCGCGCGGCTCGGTACAGATAACGCGGAGCCGATTGTGTTTGACGTCCAATTGCAGGGCAAAACGGTGCTGGAAGGCGTGACACTGCCAGCCGCCGCGACGTCACAAACAGGCGAAACGATCACCCGTGTGACGGCCATCGTTCGCGAAATCGAAAGCTTGCGCGTGACTGATAACCTTGTCGTGGATCTGCTCGCCAAGCAGGGCCAAGCTCGATTGAGCGCGATCGAAGTGGTGAGAATCGAAGCCGGGCGATGACCGTCTCGAAGAAGTCACGGGGTTCCGTCGTTGAACGAAGCAGCTTGGCGGAAGCCGGATCGCGGACAAGTCGGCCACGATGGGGCTGACAAACCGGAAAAAAGGACACACCATGCGGCGTCTCATCATTGGCTTCACAACGATCTTGCTGGCCGCTTTGGTCGAGTCGTCTTTCGTGACGGCGGATGACCCGATCGACATTGGTTCGCGACGCGAGCTGTTTGTCGATGGCCACTTGATCGAGTCACTGAAAGACTCGCGGCGGCAGTTGCATCATCCGACGCCGCGCGAACTCGCCATCGTCCACGATGCTCCGTGGGAAGGAGCAGGAAGCGGGTATCACTCGGTCATCCACGATGGTGATCGGTATCGCCTGTACTACCGAGGTTCGGCGCTGGGCGTTGAGAATCGACGGCTCAAGACGGGACGTGAAGTCTACTGCTACGCCGAGAGTCGCGACGGCATCACCTTCACCAAGCCGGAACTCGGATTGCATGACATCGACGGATCGAAGCAGAACAACGTCATCTGGACCGGAGTCGGCACGCACAACTTCGCTCCGTTCCTCGATTCGCGAGCCGACTGCCCAAAGGAGTCGCGATTCAAGGCTTTGGGAGGAACCGCGAATCAAGGCGGACTCTTCGCTTTCCATTCCGCCGACGGTATTCAATGGTCTCTGATGCGCGAGCAACCGGTCGTCACCGAGGGAGCGTTCGATTCGCAGAACCTCGCCTTTTGGGACGTGACTGCCGGTGTCTACCGGGCTTACTTCCGTACGTTCACCGGCGGCATCACCACCGGCAAAGTTTGGAAGCCCGAAGGCTTTCGCGCAATTCGCACGGCAACCTCGCGCGACTTCCTGAAGTGGGAACACGAAGCCGATCTCACCTACAAGGACTCGCCCGCCGAGCACCTCTACACGAACCAGATCGCGCCGTATTTTCGTGCTCCACACCTGTTGATCGGCTTCCCGACAAGGTACGTCGAACGAGGCTGGTCCGACTCAATGCGAGCTTTGCCAGAGCTTGAACGGCGCGAACAACGCGCGGCGGCGAATCTGAGATACGGCACCGCGTTGACGGAGGGCTTGCTGATGGCCAGTCGCAACGGAGTCCACTTCGAACGCTGGAATGAAGCCTTTCTGCGCCCCGGTCCAGAGCGTCCCGCGACTTGGCTTTACGGGCATCAATTCATCGCCTGGCACGCCGTGGAAACGGAGTCTTCGCTGTCAGGAGCGCCTCGCGAGATGTCGCTGTACGCAGCAGAGGGATCATGGCATGGCAAAGGAAACTCGCTTCGTCGCTACACCCTGAGACTCGATGGTTTCGTCTCAATCAATGCACCGCTGAATGGTGGAGAAGTTGTCACGAAGCCGCTGATTTTCAACGGTGACCGGCTCACTTTGAACTTCGCGACCAGTGCTGCTGGCGACATCCGCGTCGAATTGCAAGACGTCGGCGGTCTGCCTCATCCTGGCTTCACACGCGAAGACTGCTCACCCCTTTTCGGAGACACACTCAACCGCACGGTCACCTGGAAGAGCGGCAGTGATGTCAGCCGCCTCAGCGGAAAGACCGTTCGCCTATGCTTCGTCCTCCGCGATGCGGATCTCTACGCCATGCAGTTCGTCGGCCGCTGAGCGAAGAGCAAAACAGGCCGTGGCAAACTCTCATACGGTTTCCAACAAATAACTGCGCGGCCCGCTCATGAGTCGGCACGCGTTAGATCGCTTCCACGCTGGCTGTCGCGGAACTCGTGAGAGTTCCGGCCTGAAGTCTCACGACTTCAGCGACCATTGCCGCGACATCCGAACTGGAACCGCTCTAGCGGCGCTCAGTGAATTGAAGAACGAACGGTTTCAAAAGTAGCGTGGCGAGACGTCATCGACTTCCGTCGTGCCGGTACGAATCCAATCGCGGATGTTTTTGTTGCAAGAGTTCCGTCTCTTGGCCGTTCCTCCCACGCATGTGCCGATCGAAGAAGGCGACACTGTAGTCGGTGATGAGCTGCGCGTTGCCGTCCTGCACCACTTCGAGCGTCGTTTTGCCCAGCGAGATCAGATTGGTCCAGCCGAGATGCGTTTCGTTCTTAAGCACGAGCAAATACTTCGGAGCCGTCAGCTTGTTGTAAATCGGCGGCTGAAACGGCGTGATGCCGAAGTCGAGCGTGCCCCCTTGGATCATCACCGGGACTTTGATCTCGGCGATGCTCCCCTGCGTCAGAAACGGCATTGAGTACGGCGACATCGCGAGCACTGCTTTGATCCGCTCGTCGCGCCACGACTCCCACGCGCCGGCCAAGCCCAGCACCGTGTAGCCGCCGAGCGAATGCCCGCAGGCTCCAATCATGTTGGCATCGACTCGCTCGTGCAGAAACGAGCCCTTCTTCCCGCTGAGTTCCAGCAGATGATCGAGCAGAGCCGTCATATCCTCTTGGCGGTCACGAAATTTCTGATCGGTCCAACTCTTGGCGTCGGCGAACTTCGGCGGCTCGATCGGCTTCGTTCGCTTCTGAAACAACGAGTCCGCGTGATTGAGCGTCGCGACGACATATCCCTTCCGTGCGAACGCTTCCATCAAAAAAATCGTCTGATCGCCAGCTCCCAAGAATCCGTGCGAGAACAGGATCAGCGGATGCGAACCGTTCGCCACATCCGAGTCCGCCGCCACGAAGCCAATCTGGCCGTGATAGTCGTGCCGCTGGGCGTCCTTTGCTGACGGATACCACAGGAAGACATTCCGGAGACGCTCTTCGTCTTTGGTTTTGTAGGTGAGCGAGAATTTTCGATAACCCGCCGCAGTGACTGGTTTCGCAATTTCGTCCGCCAAAGCCACGGCCGAGCCAATGAGACAAATCAGGCCAATGACGACAAGACGGGCAGGATTCATGACGCGACTTTCTCTGGAACAGTCTTGTCATCCGGTTCGCGTAGAAAAGGTCGCATCTTCTCCAGCGTCTTCGGTCCAATCCCTTTGACACGCAGCAAATCCTTCACGCTGCGGAACGGGCCATTGGCTTCGCGCTCGGCGATGATTTTCTGAGCGGTCGCCTCGCCGATCCCTTCGATCTGCGTCCACTCGACCCAACTGGCCGAGTTAATGTCGATGCGAAAGTCGTACTTCCGAGCCGGCAGCCGTTCGATTTCAATCGACCGCATTCCCCAGCCGCCGAGCGTCGCCCAGTGATAGCCGGAGAGCATCAAGAACACGACCACGAAAACCGTCACGAACAACTGATCGAGCTTGTTCAGCCACAACCAACTCGTTGGAACGCTCTCTGCATGAGCCAATTGCACGGGCGGGCTACCGAGCTTCTCTTCCGTGATCGCGTCGGTTTCGGCTGCGGATGTTACCGATCCGGCGTTGCTTGTCACCGCCGACTCAACCGGCGCTGCGATTGCCGGAGTGGTCGGTTCAATAGACGCAACTGGCTGGGCATCGGACATGATTCAGGCCATTCGGAATCGACGATCTCGAATTCTTCCAAACCGCCAACTTTCTATCGCGATCCGGCACGGATCGACAGTGTCATCCACTCATCCACCAAATAGTTCTGCCCTCATCGTTCTGCCAAATGTTGTTGGCAGAGCGATGAGGGCAGAACGGTCACACTTGGATTCATTGAAAATGATCAATGCTGGAACAAGAACTCCTTCGAGTTCAGGATCGCCCACCCCACGTCTTCCAGGGCCAAGCGGCGATCCTGCTGCGCGGCGATGTGTTTCTTGGCGGCATCAAGTTCAGCCTGAGTCGGCTTGCGCGACAACGCGGAGAGATACAGCGTCGTGATGACTTCGTCGTCCGGCTTGTTCTCTTTGGCGAAGATTGCGATGCGGCCGGTGTCAGCGCGGAGTTGTCCGTGGACCGTCGGGCCGTTGATCATTTGCAGAGCTTGTGACAAGTTGGACTCGTTCGAGCGCTCGCATTGGCAGGCCATCTCGCGCTGCGGCTGGCCGAAAATCTTCAGGAAGTAGTGGTCGGTCGGGGGATCGGCCAGCGAGACCGCTCGCGTGCCGGGTGGGAGACCGGCGAAGGTCTCTGGCACGTTCGTGACTTGGCAGATCGCATCGAGCAGTTGCTCGGCGGAGAGCAGCCGCGTGTTCGAGTGCGAGTTGTAAATCTCGTCGTCCTTGTTGAAGTTGTTCTTGCGGCTGCTGAGCTGGTAGGTACGGCTCTTGAGGATCGTCTTCACGACGAACTTCTGGCTGAAGTTGTTCTTCACGAACTGCGTGGCGAGTTCGTCGAGCAGTTTGGCATTCGACGGCGGATTCGAGTCACGGAAATCATCAACCGGCTCGACGATGCCTCGGCCGAGCAGATGGCCCCAGATGCGATTGACTGCGGCACGAGCGAAGAACGGATTGTCGCCAGAGGTCAGCCAACCCGCGAAAACTTCGCGGCGATCCTGGCCGGGTGCATCATCAACATCTCCCTTGAGCAGCAGATGCACTTTCATTTGCTTGCCAGTGCGCGGCTGCGTGATTTCGCCGGTCGGCATCGGATAGACGATTTCTTCATCAGCGGTGTCACCCTTCTGGCGAGCAATCCGCGTGAACGCGGCGGCGATGCCGTAGTAGTTGTCCTGTGACCAACGCTCGAACGGATGGTTGTGGCACTTCGCACATTGAATGCGAATACCGAGGAAGAGCTGCGCGGTCGTCTCGACAGCGTCGTTCGGATCGCGGCTGGCTCGCCAGTAATTCGCAGCGGGATTCTCGAAGACGCTGCCGCTGGCGGTCAGCAGTTCACGAGCGAACTGATCGAATGGCTTGTCGGTGCGGATCGTGTCATAAACCCAGCGGCGGAACTTGTGCGTGCCGGTCGCCGTGACCTTCTTGCTGTTCGACCGCAAGATGTCGGTCCACTTCAGCGTCCAGAAGTCGGCGAAGTCATCGCTCTCGACGAGCGCGTCAATAAGTTGAGCACGCTTGTCGGCGGCGGGGTTGTTGAGGTACGCGGTCGATTCCTCGATCGTCGGCAGGCGGCCGGTCACGTCGAGATAAACTCGGCGGAGGAATTCTTCGTCGCTGCACAGATCGCTCGGCAGGATTTGAAGCTGCTGCAACTTCTCGAAGACGAGGTTGTCGACAAAGTTGTTCGGCTGCGGATTGTTCCAGGCGAAACCGGGGACATCTTCGAGGAACGTGATGTAGCTGGTCGTCATCTTGTCGAGGATGCGGGCGAGGATCGCTGTCTCACCGCGGCCACCCTTTGAGACCAAGCCGGTCTCATTCACGCTCGCGACTTGTTCGTTCGACGAACTGAAGACGGTCAGCGCGGTGATGTCTCGCACGCTGCCATCGGAGTAAGTGCCCATCACCACGAGTTGTTGATCTTTCGCGGCTGGCTTAAAGACGCGCTTGTTCGGGAAGACTTCCATCTTCACGAGATCGGGCGTGCCGTCGGCATCCATCCGCAGGCCCTCACCGATCCAGCCGTGCAACGCTTTGTGAGCAGCATCACCCTTCTTCAGCCGACGGCCGCCGCCGTGTGCAACTTCCATCAGCGGCTTCTTGAGAAGCAAACTCTCGTCGGGTTGGACGGTGTTGACGCGACGCTGCATGAATTCCGATCGCAGCGTGAGCGTGTCGATCGTCGGGTCGAACGCTCGCAGAGACAAACGAAAACCACCCTTGCCGGAGGGCGATCCGTGGCAAGCTCCCATGTTGCAGCCGGCCTTGGTCAACGCGGCCAGCGTTTCGTTTTTGAAGCTGACCGGCGAGGGCATCGCCATTTCTTTGACGGTGACTTCCGTCGTGGCCTTGAGAGCGCCCAGTGTCGCGGTGATCTGAGCGGTCCCGTCGGCGACCGGCTTCGCGAGCGTCCCTTCGATCTTCACGACCGCCGGATTCGACGAGGCGAATTGCACGCCCGCGTTCGTCATGTCGCGGATGTCATCCGCGCTGAACGTGCCGCTGACGACAAGCTGCTGCTGGGCGCGAGCACCTCGCAATTCAAACTTGCCCGGATCGAGCGAGATCGCTCCGGGATCGGCGGCGAATGCCACAGACGAGATCGCGGTGACGAGGAACGCGATCAAAATCTTGGACGTCTTCATGTCATGGTCCTCAATGGTTTGAGTTCCCATTTTTCGCCGTTCATTTTCTGCCTGCTCGGACTGTGATGTGAGCAGGCGAAAATGAGCGGCGGAAAATGAAGCCTGGTTATTCGACGGTCAGTGCGATGTTCGGTGATGTGCCGGTCAGTTTGGCGGCACCGTTCATCGCGTCTCCTTTGACGTTGATATTGTTGACGGCTCCTTGAGCCGCATCCGCAGCGACGGTCAAGACGATTTCAGCTTCGGCGGCTCCTTCGGCGACCGTCGCGGGGGCGGCGGTGACACCCTTTGGCAGGTTGCCCAGCGTCAACGTGATCGGGCCTTTGAACGCCGGGTTGCGGTCGATGGTGACTTTGCCTTTCAGCGTGCCGCCGCGAGCGATCTTATCGGCGTCCAGCTTGACCGCCACCTCGAACGCCGACCGCAGACGCAGCGTGATGCCGGGCGTCGGTTGCGTCGTGTTGACGTTATTCTGGTTGATCGCACCGGTCAGCACCGCGGTGAACTCGCCGAGCGGAGCCTGAGCGTTCGCGGTGAAGACGATGTCGATTTCGTTCGTTCCCTTGGCGATCGGCTTGACGGCGGCCGTGATCCCGGCGGGCAGGCCGGCCGGTGCAGCGGGAGTGACTGCGATCGTGACCGCTTCGTCGAACTTCTCTTGGCGAGCGACTGTGATTTTCACAGTCGCGGTGAGGTCTTTGCCGAAGACGAGTTCCGCAGGTTCGGCGGTCAAGCTGATCGGCATTTTCGGAGCGACACCGACGGCGAACGAGCCGGCTAAATTCTGCGGTGGCCACGGCAGGCCCGCGAAGAGAGTCGTCAGAGCGGGGGACACAGTGGCGACGGACGAGAAGTCCGCGTTGTTGATCTTGGCCGTGCCAACGATCTTGGCCAGAGCGACTTTGCCAGCGGCGGCTTCGGGAGTGGATCGCAACGTCAGCACGGCGTTGTCGCGGCCAGGGCCGATGAACGTCGGGCTGCTGGTGACTCCGGCCGGCAAGTCGATCGCGGAGACGTTGATCGCACCTGCATAACCTTTGCGAGCGGCCGTGACCGTGACCAGTGTCGTGCCGCCGGCAACCACGTTGAGCGTGTCGGTCGAGGCGGAGAGCGTGAAGCCGGTCTGCACCGGTGTCGCGACGATGCGGTAGGCGTATTGCGTTCCCCCTTGGCGATGCAGGTCTTGAGCGATGAGCGTGTAGTCGCCGTCCTCCGGGAACGTGAAATCAAACGTCGGGTCGATCGCGCCGAAGTCCTCTTTCGCGGCAAGCTGTCCGCCGGCCGCATTGAGCAATCGCATGTTGAGCGACGCGGGCGAGCCAGCTCGGCGAGTGATGCCGGTGAAAGTCATCGCCTGGCCTTTCTTGGCGGCGAACACGAAGTGGTCGATGTCGCCGACTTTGTCGAAGCGGCCGTTGATGCCCTGAGCGAGATCGGTTCGGTTCGGAGCTTTCGGATCGTCGTTCGGTTCGGTTTCGAGAAACTCGTCGCGGTCGCTGACAGCGATCTGAGCAAACCCGCTACTGGCTCCGTTGGCTCGCTTCGCACCGACAGAAGCCCAGGCGAACGCTGCATCGCCGGGGAAATTCACAGCGGCCGGTTGCACGCCATCGAGATGCAGTCCGGCGAAGTTGACCGTGGCCGGAGCACCCTTCTTCGCCGCGAGCGGGTACGGCACCGTCACGCACGGGAAGTCGCCAATGCGCAGCCGGAAGAAGTGATTACCGCTCCCCTGAAAGCGGATGTCACGGACTTCGAGCATGTACTCTCCCGCGTCTTTGAACTGGTAGCACAGCCGGCTGTCCGAACGCAGGCCGGGCACGTCGTCGCTGTAGGCCAGTTCGCGCCCCTTCGCGTCGAGCAACCGGATCATTGGATCGAGGGCCGATCCAATTCGCTTCGCCAGCAAATCGAATGACACGAGTTGCCCGGCGGTGACAGTGAACTTGAAGTAGTGCTGACTCAGATTGCTGACCTGTCCATCGACGGCCGTCGGTAGCGTCAAGGCCTGAGCACCGGTTGGCACAGCATTGCCCGCCGCTTGAGCGACTGAGGGCAAGTCGTCAATCACAACAATCCGCATCGGTGAAGTGCCGTTCGCGGTGGCGACTCGGACGCCGTAAATGCCGACCGGCACGTCGCTGGGGATGGTCACGGAATAGACGCACTCGGCTGCGTTCATGCCGTTCATCGGCACATCCGGCTTGAGAACGCTTTGAGCTGCAAAACTCGTCCACAACTGCGTGGGACCGACCAAAGCTCCGCCGTGCAATTTGAGGTCGTTCGGCTGGCCAGGCTTTAACGCCAGCGGCGTTGTGTAGGTAATCGCCGGAGCTTGCGCCGAAACTTGTTCGGTTGTCGCTGCGAGCAACGTCACGATGGCTAAGCAAAAACAGCCCCAGGTTCGGGCCGCAAGGAAATGGCTTCGTCTCAACATGCACCTCACGCCAAGGAAGGTAGGAGTTTCTGAGCGTTACCTCAAAAACAGAACGGCGGGGGGACTCGGTCCAGTCACATTGGAGGGTTTGGATGGCTGGCCAATATAGAAGTGACCTACGCGGCGGTCAAAGCGAAAGGGGGGTGAGTTCGCGAACGACGTCAGATTGTTCCGGTCGTGCGGGCGAGGCGTTGCTCGTGCAGAGCGACTGAATCGAGAGATTGTTGAACCGCCACGCCATCGGCGTGGGCGCGCACGCCGATGGCGTTGGGATTAAACATCTCAAATCACATTACGCCAGCACTTCTTCGATTGGCTGTCCGCCCTGTGCGATCTCGACCGGACGATTGTTGTGATCGGGGACTCGCATTTCGGGATCGATGCCGAGACAGCGATAAATTGTCGCGCACAGATCAGCCGGGCGAGCGGGCTTGTCTTTCACATACGCCGCTTGCGAATCGGACGCTCCGTAAACGGTGCCACCGCGGATGCCAGCTCCGGCGAGTAGCGAGCCGTAGCAGTTCGTCCAATGGTCACGGCCCGAGTTGCCGTTGATTCGCGGAGTGCGGCCCATCTCGCTGGTGACGACGATCAGCGTTTCGTCCAGCATCCCGCGTGAATCGAGGTCACTCATCAACGCCGACATCGTTTGATCGAAGCCCGGCAACTTGTTGTTTTTCAGAATGTGGAAATTTTTCTGGTGCGTGTCCCAAGCGTCGTAATCGACGTTGACCGGCCCCCAGAACAAATCCCACGTCACGTTGACGAAGCGCACGCCCTGCTCAATCAGCCGCCGAGCGATCAATGTCGAGTTGCCAAACAGCGTGTTGCCGTAGCGATCGACGGTCTTCGGGTCTTCGAGGCTCAGATCGAACGCCGTACGCAGCTTTGACGAAGTCAGCACGTCGAATGCTCGTTGCTGATTGCGATCGAACGACGCGGTCGCGAGAGCTTGCTCGGCTTTCGCACGTTGGTCGTCGATCTGTTGCAGCAACGACCGGCGCGAGTTCAGCCGATCGACAGTCATGCCGTCCTTCAGAACGCTGTTGGGGAGCAACGGTGCTCCGCGCACGATCTGTGGATTGCCCGGCAGCGGCGCGAACCCATCCTTGTCGTAGTACGGCATCGACTCGGTCGTCAGCCCGTCAAACCGCTTGCCGAGAAATCCGCTGTACGGGCCGGATCGGCGAAATGCTTGGCCCCATCCGAGCCATACCGGCATGAAAACGTAATCGGGCAGTTTCTTCTGCCCCGCACTGAGGTACTCGCAAACAGAACCCATGCTCGGCGGATCGGTGTCGCGCGGATGCTGGTCCGTCGGCATCAAGTCGTAGCCGGTGTAGCAGGGCAGGCAGTTGTGGCACCCCGCCTTGTGATTGATCGAGCGAATGAACGCTGTGCGATGTGCCCACTGAGCGAACTGCGGCAAGTGCTCGCAGACGTCGATTCCGGGGACGTTGGTCGCGATCGGCCGGAACTCGCCGCGCGTTTCCGACGGGCCTTCCGGCTTCATGTCGTACATGTCCTGCGTCGCCGCACCACCGAGCAAGAAGACGAAAATGACGTTCTTTGCCTTCGCGTTTCCGACGTGTCCCGACTGCTCGGCCGCCAGCATCTGCGGCAGACCAAAACCGCCCAGCGCGGACAATGCTCCCGCCTTCAGCGTCTCTCGCCGAGTGATCCCATCGCAACACCGTCGCGGACTTCCGAGCATCGTCAGCATAGTTTCTGGCCCTCGAATTCGCGGACGATGTCGCGTGATGCGTGCAGAACTCGCAAAACGCGGACTTCGTCAGACTGTTTCCGAAAGAACACCAAGTGGTTGGGAAACTCCGGCACAATCAGCACACGCACATCTCTCAATCGGATGGATTCAAAACCGTAGATAAAACCAGTCTCAGGATTCTCTGAAATTCGTTGGTAAGCCAATTCGACGCCATCGACAAATCGCAATGCCACATCCAGTTCGCGACTCGCCAGGTATTCGACATGCTCCTTGATGTCCCAGGCGGCAAGGCTCTCTTGGATGAGTTGCCACATGGTGATTGGCCTCACGAATTGCCGGCCGTTCGATGGGCTAACTCGCGCATCGACGACCAGAACTGCGGACTGACTGGCGTGGCCTGATTCGCGCGATCCGCCGCGAGCACTTGCTCCTCGATCGAGTCACGCTCGCGTTGTCGATCCAAGACCGACTCTACGAACTCGCTCACTGAGCGACTACGACCAGAAGCCACTTGAGCCTCCAAGTATCCCGCGATCGGGTCCGGCAATTCGATGGTCAACTGAGTCATTACTGGCTCCAAAGGTTCCCAAACGACGCGATCAGTCTGCCCCTGATTTCTTCGATTGTCCAGCCGGATTCGGAACTACGCACGCCGCCGCAGAATCAGCACGACGTCTTGCGTCATCGGCCCGATCGTCACCGGCTTCTTCAGATCGTAGGCAAAGTCATACGTCGCGACGTGGTCGAGTTCCGGGACGCGCGACAGCAGGTCGGACATCTGGGCCGCCGTGTAGGTCCGGTAGTGCATCTCGTCTTCGATCCGAAACTGCCTGGTCGGCATCCAGATGTCGAGCGTCATGCCGAGGTACTCCATGCGGCCTTTACGATCGATCTTCTTCGACCACATCCGCGAGCAGACCTGCACATGCCCGCGCCGAGCAATCCACGACTCTTCGTCGTCGTGCGGACCGCGTGTCGGCAAGAGATGCAGACCGAGGGCGTAGATTCCTCCGGGAGCCATCGCGGCCGCCATGCACTTCAGATGCGCTTCAGCGGTCTCTTCCGTCGGTAGATGCCGAAACGTGTTGATCGTGTTGAACGCGGCATCGACCGGTTGCTTGAGTCGGAAGTCGGCCATGTCGCCCACGGTAACGCTCTTGGCAAAGCCGTGTTTCTTCAGCCGTTCGTTGCAGTACACGACCGCTTTCTCGTTGAGATCATTGCCGCTGACCTTGTAGTCCGCTTTCGCAAATTGCAGCAGCAAGCGACCCGTACCGCAGGCCGGCTCGAAGACCTTGCGGACTTTTCGCGTCGCATGTCGCTCGAAGCAGCCGCGCAGGAAATGAAACTCGGCTCGCCAGTCCGAGCCGAACAGCAATTCGTAGTACTGCGGAAAGTCGTAGATGCTGGCTTGGATGGTGTCGGGCATGGAGAAGTGTTATGGGTTGGAGGCCAAGGGCTAGAGAAAGCGGATCGCGGTCCAAATGGTCGCGACGACGAGCGAGAGAATCGCGACGTAGGCTCCGGCGGTAAAGCGCCACGCAAGCGTTTGTTCGACGAACAGCAGGCCGAACACGATCGCTAGTAAGCCGAGCGAGAGCGAATCGGTGTCCGAATCGGCTATGTCTGGTCTTGTCGGCAGCGGTGAATCGGCATCGCGAACCATGATCGCAGCGTTGCGTCCGTCGCGCGAGGCAGACAGTTCTTGCGGAGCAATCCGTTGCGGATCGCTCTCGCGCGGATCGATGTTGATCGCGAAGCGTTCAGTCGTCGCCGGAGTCGTGTTCAGCGTCAGAAAGTAGATGCCCGGCCGAATCGTCTCGTCGAGGACCAACCTCGGCGAACCGTTCACGTCGCGCGGAGTCAGCATCTTTGACGTCTCGTCAGGCAACGTCAGTGTGACCGACGAAGAATCGGAATTGACCGGCAACTCGCGCATGATCGTCTCGCCCACGAGTCCTTCGCGCGGTTGCGAGCGGCCGGTGGCGGCGTGCTGAGTCAGTTCGTGCATGAGCGGCACGAAGCCAGCGGCCCAGATCGCCCACTCGCCCCACGATTCGTCGAGCGACGTCGTCACCAGCACGCAACGCCCTCGGCCGAGCGACTGAGCGACGATCGCCGGATCGCTGTTTGAGAATCTCAGCGCGATGTTTGACCGCGAGCGGTCTTCAATCTCGGCTCGCGCGTACTGCCGGATCAGCGCCGTTTCCAGGCCGGCCCCCGGGTTGCCTCGAAATTCGCGCAGCAGCAGGTGCTCGAAGTCTCCGGGATCAAAGCCGAACACCGATGGCGTGCCATCGGCGTTGGTCGCGGTGACGAGTTCGGTCAGTCGCAGCGGCATCAAACCGCGCGGACCGAACGTGACCTCGTTGAGCTTCTCGATCGAGACGTTTGGACCGAGCGACAGGATCACTCCGCCGCCGCTTTGTGCGAATCGCCGCAGTCGTTCGACATCCACTTCGGTGAGTCCACCAACGTCACACAAGAAGACGACGTCGTGCTGGCTGAGATCGGTGTTCTGGAATTCGGACTCCGGCTGCGTGGTGACTCGCAGCCAGCGAGAACTTGCCGCACGACCTTTCGCCGCCGGAGACAACGCTTGCTCGACAAAGAAGGTGGCGGCATCGCGCGGCCGACCCGCCGGGCGACCGTTGACCAGCAGCACGTTCAAGTCCGAGCGCACACTCAGCGACAGCCAGCGTTCGTTGTCGGCAGCGAGCGAATCCTCTTCGAGCCGTACCGACAACGAATGCTCGCCCGATGCCGGGGCCGTCAGCGTGAACTCGACGGCCACGTCTTGACCCAGCGGCAAATCCACTCGACGCGAATCGGCAAGCTGATCGTCGATGCGCAGCTCGACGCGCCGCGCGGTGATCGGCGTCGCTCCCGCGTTGCGGAGCGTCGTCGTCACCGACATCGGTTGCTCGGCCGCGAGGATCGGGGGGTCCGTCGCAAGGCTGACCACCGCCGCGTTCTCCGGCATCGCCGCGCCGACGTCGATGAGCACCAGTCCGTAGAGCAAGCTACCAGCTTGCTTCTGCAAACCGAGCAAGCTGGCAGCTTGTTCGACGGGCCAGTTGTCCGTTTGAAAATCGGAGATCACGATGACCTCGCATCGCTCCTGTGGTTGTTTCGCGGCGATCACCTCCGAAAGTTGCCGCAGTGTCGCCGCGACATCGCCGCGCTCGAAGGTGAGCGGCAGCCGGTCGATCTCCTCCAGTACCACGCTACTGAGGAGCGTCGGCTGTCGAATCAGCACGCGCGGCTCCGAACCAGCCATGCGTGCCAGTGCGAAGCGATCGCCAGCGTGGCTCTTGTGAACGATCTGGCGGGCGGCCGCCTTGCCAGCCTCGAAGAGTATCGCGCCTTTGTTTGCGTCAGCCGCTTTGCGTCCCATGCTCAATGACGCATCGATCACGATCACTCGTAACGTCGGCGGCGATTGATTCGCGAGCTTGCCGGCATCCGCCCAGCGCGGGCGGGCGAAGGCAATCACGATCAGGGCGAGAATCAAAACTCGCACCGCCAGCAACAGCAGTTGCTCCAGCCGAGTTCGTCGCGATTGCTTGCGAACCGCCGCGTGCAAGAACTGCATCGCGGCCCAAGTCACCTCGCGATACCGCCGCCGAAACAGCCAGTGAATCAACACCGGCACCGCCGCCAACGCCAACCAACCCAACAAAGCGGGACTGGCGAAGCCGAAGGCGAGCAGGTTGAACGAAGTCAGAGTCATCAGTTCAAAATTAACCCGAAGTCATCATGTAGGGCAGGAGAGAGAAAGGCCAGTTGGCTCTGAGTAGA
>CAZILR010000023.1:0-18971 GCA_964539995.1 uncultured Planctomyces sp. | reverse complement strand
GTTACTGCGACAGGCGAAATGATTTTATGGAATTCAATGGGGCTAAATGGAATACTAGATGAATCAAAAAGAATTAAGCAGTATACAATTAGCTGGAAATAGAATATGTTAGCGATTCGATCGTTCTGCATAATATGCATGGCCATATTCGCTTTTTCACCGCTTGCTTGTAGCGCAAGCGGTGAGGAGCCGGATCGCATCGTGTGTCGCTTGGATGAGCGGATCTTTACTGTCCAAGATTTGACATTGCGAACATTCGAAGAGGTGAAGATCCTGTTGCGTGACTGCAAGCACGCAGTGCCGCAAGATAATCAATCCGGTTTTTTAGATCTGCCGCTGGCTGAGTGGGACCGCCAGCCAGATTCGCGAGCTGAAGAATATTATTATCATGTAATGCGAGGTGTGCTACTGCGGCTCATCGCTTCGCTCGTGCTAGACGATGCAGCGGATATGACGGCTGCTCGTGTTCGGAGGTTGCGCGGAGACCTTGCCCGACAAGCTTACAATGCCGAACGATCGCGCCTTTGGAAACTCCGATACGACTTGGATGTGTCACTTCAAGGCGGCATGTCCGAGTCGGCAGCGCTTCAATCGTACCAGCAGCATTTTCCTAGCGTTAAATGGAGTCCCGCATCGATAGCAAGCCTTCGCGAAAGCCTGCCGTTTGAGCGATATGTTGTGGCAAAGTGTTTTCCGGCACACCTTGACGGAAAAGTGGCTCCATGGATGGACCACGATTTCGATCGTTGTGTGTTGGCACTGCTAAGGGATAGATATGTCCGAGATCACAGAGAGAAACTCTGGGCTTTGACGAATCTGGCTAACGCCGACCGTACAGTGCTATTGTTTTACGACACGCGACTGGGTGACTCCCAATTGATTGCGGAGCTTTGTTCAATGCTTGTTACGGAAGATGGAGAGGTGGCGGTTGCCGGATTAAGGGAGGCACATCAGACATTGACACTGCTCGGGAGTCCAACTCGGTTGTCTGTAGATAAACTGTCTGTACATCTATTGGCCCGCCAGCTCTCCCAACCATCTGAAGACATTCCGGTACAGGAAGTATTGACGTTGTCGGAAGACAACGGTCGATTTGATCGAGCCTGGACGACCGTTGCAAGGGTATCACCCCCCGACGATATTCCGATCGGCCCCGGAAGTCGAGTTCAGGTTTTGGGAACTCGATTATTCTTGCAACGGCCGCTGGATCGCGTTCTAAAGCGGATTGTCGCCGAACCACCATTTTCGCTTCCGGATCGGAATTTTCTATTGCAAAAAATGGCTGCTGATCGTTTGGAGCGTACCTTCATGAAAACGGAGCTACCAATGGCTTTTGATGTAGTGGAAAAAGTGCTTGGGGAGGAGTGATGACCTACTATGATGGGGTAGCAGTTTGTGGATGGGTTCTGCTCGTATGTTGTCAGGTGATTCAGTCGAGAGGAGAGGATTCAGTTGCACTAGATGGAGTGCTTACAAATGAAGCAAGAATCGTCTCTCGCGATGTTGCCAATATCGTCGGTTCTTCCTTTCAATGCCCGCCAGTATATCGAGCGTCACAACCGCACTTAGAGAGAATAGTGCGAGGACTTGATTCGCCGCTCCGCAACCAGAAATGCTTTTATGACAGTGTATCGCGGCGAATTATGCTTTTGGGCGGACACAGCCTTGGGCAGGAGTCATCGCGCAATGTTAAGGAGTTGCCGGGCTTTCGAAAAGTGGCTCTCGCCCATGAGTTGTCACATGCATGGCAGCAAGAGAGGGTAATTACAGAGTTGCCAGAAAATTTCGAGATCGACCGGCTTGTTTTTTTTGCAGTCCTAGAAGGGCACGCGCAATGGGTAACGCTTCAATATGCGAAATCGATCGACATCGGCGAAGCCATGTTGCGGGAGCAGCGGCGTATTCAGAACCGGCGGATCGATGATATCGATTATCAATTCGTCTATGTTGACGGCCTGAAGTTTTGGGAGTTTTGTGTAAAGGCTGACCCACAAGTTACCTTGAAGGCGGTGCTCACCGATTCTCGAATAAGCCAACGCCGGATCGTGTTCCCGGACAAGCCCCCGACGGACTTAGCGGTAGCACCGACTTGGATAAGTCAACTTACCGCAAATGCTGCTAGCTCTGAAGCATTTTCGACAGATTTTGTCGAATTTCGAAAGTTGGTTATGAGCACTCCGTTGCTCCCAACGGAGCAAGAGCAGGTCAATCGGGCCTTCGAGGCAGGGTGGAGTATCTCGGTTGAAGGTCAATCTGCTGGAGTTACTCGCCTTGAGAATGAGGACGGCGCATGTATTTTGTACAAAGGGCTTGGGGCTGTGTTAAGGAAGCAACTGAGTCGCGCGGAGGGCAGATGGCAGGAGTCAAAAACTCCGTTCATCGGAGTTTCGATTCCTGCCAATAATTCGAAACTCGCCTCTCGGATCGTGCTCATCCAGGACGGCTGTATGGTGATCGAGATTAATGACTTTCGGGCAGCAGATCATCAAGGCACGCTCAAAGATTGGATTGAAACTGTAAAACAAAGATACATCAAGGCGCGGCTCGCTAGTACCGGAAATATGCCATGAGCGAATTCGTGAATCGGGCCTCTCTGATTTTTGCGTGGGTTCTCATCGTCTTTTCGACGCAATTCACGTTCGCTGATGCACCGCCTGCGGTAGACAAAGCACCAGACACGACTGAACCAGCCGAACTGAAAAAGCAAAAGCCTTCGGATGCTAAGCCGAAGCCCGTGCATCTAATCGACGATCAAGCAGTGCTGGACAACCTCAATCCTATCTTTCTCGAAATTGCTACTGCAGTGATTCAAGAAAATACAGAAGTGCTCCGTAATTGCATTGCCAAGTTAAATGCCCATGAAGGGAAGTCATCTTCCCACAAGACAGCGGTGGGGTTTGCAAAGCTGGTGGTGTACCTCAAAATCCCGGATGAGGCGGGCTTCGTCGAACAAGTCGCCACGATCGCTGGCTGGGAACGTACTGATCCTGTCGAAGCGGAAACAATCGGGCGTCGAATGAATTCGTTTATGGCCATGTTGCGCGCCACTCCGCAATCCGACTGCCATTCGGTTGCCTTAAGCAAGGCGGTCGATCGACTTTGGCCAGCCGCAGATTCATTGACGATCGACTTCGTCCAGATGCATTTCTTGAATTTAGAAGGATACGACCAGAAGGCATCCTTCTTGCGAAACATTCAAGAGCAGTCACGAAAGCTCGCACAAGACTCTCGCTATAGCGATGAATTGCGTGCTTCGTGGCAGAGCGGACGCCAGTATCTGGCCCGGATGGCGGTTGAACTATATGCCACACATTTTCGCTTTGAAGAGATGTGGCCGGAACTACGAAGCTGTCTGGACGAGTTCGGCCAGGATGGCAAGTACAGCGCAGAACTGTTTGCAATGGCGGTCGATACTCTGAATCGTGCGAGGAAAGACAACCTTGATTACAGCCCCGAGCTGGTCCCGCCAGCCGATTGGTTTACCGAGTGGTCGGAGCGCCTAACCGGTAAAGGCTCCGAAAGGACGCGGAAACGATTTGCGAATGCTTGGGACGCATTCTCTCATTGGGTCGATGAGCCGTTGCCGCTCGGCGTTGTTTCTTTCAGCGATTTAGGGCGGGACCAAAAACTGCGTCGTAAGTTCTCTCACAGTTATCAGCAACCAATTTTGCAGCATGTCATAGATTCGATCCGCGAAGAAACGGGCATCCCTTTTGGAGTTGCGCCCGGAACTGATCCCGAGCTGATTGTGGCGGCGTCGATGAGCCTCAATGGTCCGCTTTATCGCGGTATGAAGATCATCGCCGAAGCTCCCGGAGTCGTAGGAACATGGGAACGAACCGAGTCCGGATATCTGCTGAAGTCCACAAAAACTCGACCGGTCCCGACTCCCGTGCCGAGCGAGCGCCGGTCCTTGTTTGGTTGGCTTATTGGCTTTCACGTCGTACTGGCCGCGATGATTGCGGTGTTGATTTGGAATCGACGACGACACAAAGGCCTGACAGCACATAAATAAGATCATGTGTGGGAGTCTTCGTGCAGTACAAGTTTGTCCGTCGAAAAGCGAATTTGAAAATCACAGGGAGCGGACTGCACGATGAAAGTGCTCGTTGTCATTCCGGCATTCAATGAGGAAGCGGCGTTGGCAGGTGTGCTGCGATCGTTGCAGGTGTTGCCGGAGGGATATGAGATCGTCGTGGTCGATGATGGATCGGTGGACCGGACGCGAGCAGTAGCCAGCGAGTTTTGCGCGGAGTCACAAATTCCGATTCATGTGGTTTCACTGCCCGTGAATGGCGGAATTGGAGTTGCCGTGCAAACCGGGTATCGCTTTGCCGCTCGCTTTGGAGACTTTGAGTATGCGGTGCAATTCGACGGTGACGGCCAGCACGATGCAGAAGGGATTGCCGATCTCGTGGCCACCGCACAACGATTACAAGCTGATTTGGTGGTTGGATCTCGGTTCTTGACGACCGACGAGACTAAGCCATCGTTTCAGTCCAGCTTGTCTCGGCGGCTTGGCATTCGTGTGTTGCGAGCGACGATCTTCGCTCTGACGGGGCAATGGATTTCCGATCCGACCAGCGGGTTTCGGTGTGTGAGCCGGAGGGCGTTTCATTCGTTTGCCGAACAGTATCCGGATGATTACCCTGAACCAGAGTCACTGGTCTGGTGTCTGCGAAATCGGCTGAAGGTCGTCGAAATTCCTGCGCGGATGTTTGAACGGCGCGGTGGGGTCTCGAGCATTCGACCGCTGGCGGGGATTTATTACGTCGGAAAGGTAATCTTTTCGATGTTGTTTACTCGGCTCCGAAATCGGGAGTTCGTAGCATGAATGCCGATCGTCTGATGCTGCTGGGCGGGATGGCCGCATTTCTGCTGACAGTGCATTGGGTGCGTCGCCGACGGTTGCGTGAGAAATACGCCGTCTATTGGTTGGGAATGGCGAGTTTGCTGTTGGTGGTGGGTCTCTTTCCCGACCTGCTGATGCGTTTCGCAGAGACGGTTCACTTGGCCTATTCCTCTGCGGCGTTATTTTGGGCGCTGGGGTTCATTTACCTGTTTGCGATGTCCACGTCCGTGTCGATCAGCCAACAACATCGCCGGATGATTCGGTTGCAGCAGGAAGTCGCGTTGTTACGTTACCAATTGGAACGGCAAAGCGAGTCCCCTCGAAGCGATTGTTGACAAGAATCAACACTCATTGACGGAACCACGGCATGAGTCGGTTTTGGAAAATGCGATGTCCCGAATTCGCCCAAAGGCGCGGCTTCACGATTTTGGAATTAGTGGTGGTCATTGGGATCGTCGGCCTTTTGTTGGGGTTGATCTTGCCGGCGGTCGTGCAAGCTCGGTCGGCTGCTCGACGGGCGGCCTGTCAGAATAATTTCAAACAGATTGGTTTGGGGCTGACCGCGTTAGCAGAGTCGAATGGGCGGTATCCAGCGTCGGGGACATGGGATCAAGTCACCCCAGATGGATACTTTAGCTGGGTCGTGCCGCTGCTGCCGTGGATTGACCAAGAGACGATCGCCAAACAGTGGAAGTTCGATCTTCCATACAATAGCCCTCAGAATCGAGCGTTGTCTGGGAGACATTTGCCGGTGTTGGCTTGCCCTGAAGACATCACAGTCAAGCCTGGGCAGGGAAACCTCAGTTATGTCGTGAACGGGGGATTTGGTTGGGTGGAGCCGAATGACTGTTTGGTGACGTTGCACCCGTTTGATACGCCGGGGATGTGGGGGCAACCGTTCGACCTGAATGGTAACGGCGTCGTGTGTCCTTCCGATCCGGCTAGCGATGGCGCGATTTCAGATCGGACGTTGTTTCATCGCAGCGGGATGTTTTTCGGTGAGACGTGGCCAGCGGGAATCGGCACGATTCGACATCAGCGACCGTCGCAGGTTTTGGATGGCCTGAGTCAGACGTTGCTGGCGGCGGAAAATGTTCGAGCGGGCTGCGATCCGGCGTTTCCCGATTCGGGCTGGGCCTGCCCGGAAACTTGGCGGACCAGTTTTTTTCTGAGCGCTTACATTTGCAATGGGCTGAGTTGCTCCACAGGGAACGTCGATTATGCACGAGCCAATCAACGTGGGGCCGCCCCCTTCAAGGCCGAGGCAATCAATGCCGGGTTATCACATCCCGAAGGCCAGTCGCCGTGGCCCTCGTCTTATCATCATGGCGGAGTGCAAGTCTTGTTTGGCGACGGGCGAGTCGTTTTCATGTCGGAACGAGTGAACGGCTTGGTGTACGCCAGCTTGGTGACTCCGCAAGGGGGCTTGTTGCCCGGTCCGCTAGCGCAACCGGCAAGTGTTTCCCTCGATTAGACGACCAAACAGAATGAACGACAATGCCAGGCGAGTGGTACATCGAAACCAGTGAAGGAGAGCAAGGGCCGCTGCCGCTTGACGAGTTGGTGGAGCGGGCGAGAGTGGGTTTGTTGACGCCGACCGACCGCGTTCGGAAGGGAAGCCAAATCTGGTTGCGGGCGAGAAATGTCACTGCTCTGGCGGCCGTGTTTCAACCGCCAAAAGACGAATCCGCCGTCGCCCAACCGAAGGCCAAAGAACCGGCGAAGGGTCGTGGCAACAATCCCGCTGCGGGCGCTCATCATCAGTCGGCACTGAAGACGTTCTTGCGGGGAGAAGTATCGCGTCGGGTGTTCGGTTGGTTCGGCGGCTTGGCGTTCATTTTGAGTGTGGCCGCGATTGCCGGTTGGTGGTCCGCGACCGATCCGACGTTTCCAAAGCCGGTTTCGATTCCCGTGGATGTTCAATCGCCTCAGCGCGTGGCGGCGCGAGCCAACGCCTTGTTGCCGCCTCGTCCGGTGGTGCCGTCCATTCCAGGCTTAAGGAAAGGAGTGGCACATCCGATTCCAGGATTGGAAAAACTGGACACGGCGTATTCTCCCAGCCTGACGGCGGACCTTTGCACGATCGTGTTCGCCGCGATGGGAAATCCAGGAACGGCCTACGACTTGTACCTCGCAAATCGACGCACGCTGGGAGCGGCATTCGGAGAACCGGTGTTGATCAAGTCGTGTGTTTCACCCGACCTTGAGGCGTATCCGTCGATCTCGTCGGATGGCTTGGAACTCCTGTTTGTGCGGTCGGATGCGCAGCCCATCATCCTGTTTTCGCGCCGCGAATCGCGCGATTCGGAGTTCGCCGAGCCCGTCGAGTGGGAGGTCGCTCAGCAACATGCCGTCGAGATGCGAGTCGATCATCCGCAGTTTTTGGATATGAGTTCCGTGGCCTTCGCGCGGCTGAAACAGTCGATCGCGGATCGCGAAGTTTTGGTCGCCAGCCGTCCGGTCGATTCGATGCAGTTCAACGAGCCGCAGGTCATTCTCTTTGAAGATCGCTCTTGCATGTATGCGCTGGCGTCGAATCAACTTCGCGCGTATTTCGCTAGTCCTGAAGGGATTTCGTTCGTGGTGCGGTCGAGTTTAAGTCGCACCTTCGTTTCGCCCCGGCCGTTGATCACGACGGATATCACAGGGCCGGTGGATGGACCGGTTTGGGTGTCTCCCAAGGAAGACCTGATCGTATTTTGCTCGCCGGGAGTCGGCCAGCAGCCGCACAGTTCGCGCCGCTTGTGGATGGTTCAGTTCTGACATTGTGAGCCGATTGGACCAGCCTCATGAGTGTGCGCAATTCCCTTCCACCTCAACCACTGCGACGATGCCGTGCAATTCTGCTCCGTTTCTATCTCGGAGCCGTTGTCTGTTTGATCTTGGCGATTCATGCGGGCTTGGTGAGTTGGAGTGCAGCACGACAATCCCCAACGATCGACGAGCCGGTGCATATCGCGGCTGGAGTTCGACATTGGCAGGAAGGTCGCCGCGACTTGAATCGCGGCAATCCGCCGCTTGTCGATTTGGTGGCTGCGATTCCCGTAGTCTTCGCGAATCCCAAGGTGGATTGGGCGCGGATGCCGAGCAGTTTTCACGTCGCCGGAGATTTCGGCGAGGCGAACGGATCGCGGACCATCTGGCTGACGACGATCGCCCGCTGGGCTTTGCTCCCGTTTTCGTTGCTCGGTGGATACGTCTGTTTCCTGTGGGCGAGGGGACTCTTTGGCCGACAAGCGGGGGTCTTGGCGCTGGGCTTGTGGAGTTTTTGTCCGTTAATCATCGCCAATGCAGAAATCGTCACGGGGGATTTGACATCGACCAGTTTCATCCTGCTGACGTGTTACTCGTTTTGGCGTTGGTTGCGTCAGCCGGTGATGACGCATGTCGTGCTGACAGGTCTCGCTTGGGGACTGGCTGAGTCAACGAAGTTTGTGGCGGTGGTTCTGTACGGAGTTTTGCCGCTGTTGTGGCTGTTGACTCGAATGAAGCTCCACCGCTCACTGTTCGATTGGCGGCAGCTTCGGCGGGAATTGGGACATGGATTGGTGATGGTGTTTCTGAGCGTCTATGTCATCAACTGGTTGTATTTGTTCGACGGAACGGGGATTCCACTCAGCCAATTTGAAGCGGGTCGCCGCTTGGCAGCCGTCGTTGGGGTGCGTGAGGAGGGGGGCGGCGGATGGTTGCTGGCAACGCCAGTTCCGCTGCCAGCCGATTACTTGGGAGGCATCGACGAGATTTCGCGCGTCTTCAAGGTTCAGTATCGAACGTACTTGGCTGGCGAATGGAAAGCAGGTGGCTGGTGGTACTACTACCTTGCGGCATTGGGCGTGAAAATGCCGATTGGAATTTTGGTGGTCTTCGCCGTGTCGCTGGTGTTGTTTGTCATTGATCGACAACTTCGCACAGGTTGGCGGAATGAATTGGCACTGCTGTTTCCAGGTCTCTTCCTGTTGGCGTTTGTCTCCCATCAGACCACGGTGCAATACCTTCGTTACGCTCTGCCATTTGTTCCCTTTGCGATGATTCTTTCCAGCCGCATCGCAAAATCGCTTGGTCGAGCAACCGTCTTCCGTGGCGTGATCGTCGTAGTTGGCTCAGCGTGGACGCTGGTTTCCGCGTTGTCGGTCTATCCGCATAGCGGTTCCTACTTCAACGAACTTGCCGGGGGTCCGCGAAATGGTCACGCCTACCTCCTCGAAAGCAGCATCGACTGGGGGCAAGACTTGCTGTACCTAAAACGCTGGCTGGACCAGCACCCCGAAGTGGACAACTTTCAATTCGCCTACTTCGGTCACTTCGATCCTAGACACGTCGGAATTCAGTTTAGCCTGCCAGCCTCTGCCCCGAAGCGGGTGGATGACTTAGCGAAAATCGAACTACGTCCCGGTTGGTATGCAATCAGTGTGAGCTTGCTACGAGGCTACGGCTGGCCAACGGTTCCGGACGGAACCGGAGGCATCAGCTATGTCGCCCCAGATGACTACCAGTTTTTCTTGAATTGCACTCCGACAGCACGAGCAGGATATTCAATCAATCTGTACCACATCACGAACGAGCAAACAGCCGAAGTACTGCGCACACGAAAACATCGCCTCTAACTTTTTATCTGCCCCCAAATGACGAGTTCAAAAGACATTGAGCAAAATAAGCTTTGGGGGCTTGGAGCGTTCATTACCCGGCTTCTTCATCAAGAAAAAGCCGTCTTAAAGTAGGAGGCCAACTTTCCAAGCCCGCGAGAAAAGGTTCTAACGCCGTCTTGTCACCCCGACTTTCATTTCCTAACGATTTCGCCTTTTTGCCAGATCAGGATCGGAGTCAAGCCCGGAAGAAACTTTTCCCTCCGGGCTTCTTCTTTCCAAGGGCACGGATGCTTGTTGGGCACGGCGACTTGTCCGTTCCGAATACTTTTCGATCGACGACGGCGTGTCGCCCCAAGGTGAGGATATCCTCGCATCGCAATCCGCCAGCACCGCACTCCACTTCACTTCGCCCATGAGATCGCTTCCAGCAGCAACCTCCGCGATTCGAGATGCCTCATCGAATCATCTTCGCCAGAAGGTGCTCGATGTTCCCGTGATGCATTCCAATGGCACTTTGATCTTCGCCAGATAGATCGCGGACTTGCCCTCGTGGGACGAGTAGTAGCTCATCCACAGCAGGCCGTCGTACCAGACCAGTCCGGCATAGCTCGTGTCCCCGCCGCTCTTCAGCGTGAGGGCCGGTTCGTAGCCGCCATCGCGAGTCATTCGCGCGAGCACCGTCTTGGGGCCACCGGGATAGCTGCGGCTGGAGGCCCATAACGATCCGTCCGGCAGTTGCAGGAAGTTTGGGCCTCTAAGTCGATGTTTCGTTCCAGGTCCACTCCTTGTACGGAGAGTGACAGCGGCCGATCCAACCGAAGGTATTGCCTCCTTCGCGTCGGACCAGCGCGATCATCTCGCCATCGGGCAGGATGCGCAGCATGGTCTCGACCGGATGACCTGGCACGTCCAGATGCCCGACTCTCTAGTTCGGAAGTCAGGCTACGATCCAATGTCGCTTCTCGCCAGGAATCACCGCAGGATCCGACTCACAGGGGACGCCGAGGCGATGTGGTGGCGGCCACAAAAATCGCTTGCAGACAGGAACCGGAAACCTCGCCGCACAGGCGAACCCCATTCACGAGCGGTATAAATCCTCTTGCGACTGAGGAGAAAAAAATGCAAAGGGCTTCGATCTGGTGCGTGCTGTTGATGGGACTGGGATCTGGCTTAATCTCCGCAGCCGAGTTCGAGGAGCTTGATCCGGCGTACTACCACACCGGGGAGCTTGCTGGGTCACTCCGCTCGGCCGATCCGTTGCCGCTGTATGACGCCGATCCGCAGCACCTTTGGAATCGGCTGTTCGCGGCGATTGCGATTCGGCACAGCAACCTGCCGTCCAAGCGAGGCGGGATTCCCCTCGCGCGGATCGAGGGCGGCGACAAGATCGAGTTTCTCGCGTGGCCGGGGACGACGTATTGGGACGAGCCAGAGACAGTCGCTCGATTGAAAAGTCTTCTCGACGAGTTTCTGATTCAAAAGGATGAGCAACTCTCGACCGCACCACTCAAGCGAGTCCTGTTGCAGCGCGACTTGTGGGCAGTGTTTGATTTTCTCATCAGCCAGAACATCGCGCGGCGCGGTGATCTGGAGACGCGACGTCGCCGCACGGAACTTTGTCGGCAACTCGCTGCCGCGATGCGTGCGTTGGCTCTACCGGCCGAAGAGCTTGCCAAGCTGCCCGACAACTATGCGTTGGCTCTGCAATCGGGTCGGTTTGCGGCGACGCACGAGTTCAACCCGCGTCGCGATTACTTGCCGCCACGATTGCTCACGGATGCCGATGAATGGCCGGAACTCGACTTTCATCAGCCGAAGTTGCATGAGGATATCGAGCGTCGCTTCGTGTTCCTGCACACGCGGGCCTTTCGCGGGCGGTCGTACTTCCGCGTCTTCTATCGCTTCCCGGAAGGACGTCGGCAGCTTGAGGATTATTTGAAGCAGGTCGATGCGGTCGGCGTCGATTGGCGAACCGCCGGGCAGAACGGGTTCATCATCCTCAAGCCCGATGTCCCGCAGATTCCCGCTGGGACGGAAGTCTCTCTCGTTCAGTTCTTGATCGCGCTCGACACGAATCTCAAACCGGTCCCGACGAAGCTGGTCGAGTCCGTTCGCGTCAATGTTTACAAGGGTGTGCTTGGTGAGAAGGATCCCAGCACGAACTCGAATCAGGGAATCAACTTCGCGAAGTACACGCTCAAGCGACGGCTCGCGTTCGCGGACATGAAGTTTGGTGGTCTGCACCGCGAACCGGACGACCTGCCGGTCTATCGCGTAATCTTTGAAAGCGAGAACGCTCGCGATTGGGGACCGCGAGGCCGCTACTTTGAACTTGTGAACGATTGTCGATCTTGCCATGCGGATCGAGCTCAAACGGGAGTCCACACCATCCCATCGCTGGTCAATTCGGGAGGCATCGACTCAGGAGCTCAGTTGGGCATCGTCCACACTCTTCCCGCAGGGACGCTCAGTCCGCATCCAGCACGCACCGTCAAATGGAAGACCTCGGACGAAACGTATCGCCGTTTGGTGGAAATGCTGGAGTAGAGACGGTGCTCGCGCGACGGAGTAATTTCTGGAAACAGCAACAAACCTCACTGGAGAGCTGAAGTCATGAAATACAAAATCTCGCTCATGCTTGGCATCGGTGCCCTTTTCATGGCGTGTGTGGGCGGAACCTCGCCGCTGTTCGCACAGAAAAAAGAGGTCGTGGATATCAAGCCGAAGTACCCGCGAGTCAATCTGTCGCCGTGGTACGAAGTCGATCCGTCATGGCCGCAGAAGCCTGCTCAGATTCAGTGGGCTGCGATGCCGGGCATCGCGGTGGATCAGCAGGACCAGGTCTGGATTTTCACCCGTAGCAAACCGCCGATTCAGGTTTACTCCCGCGACGGAAAGCTGGTCCGTACCTGGGGCGATGAGACCATCGGCAACGCGCATCACCTCAAGATCGACCCCGACGGCAATGTCTGGATCGCCGACATCGGCTTGCATGTCATCCGCAAATTTTCGCCATCCGGTGAAATTTTGTTAACTGCCGGTGTGCTGGGTGAACTGGGCGCGGATGAAACGCATTTCAATCGGCCGACCGACATGGCGATCGCTCCCAACGGAGAGATTTTTGTTTCGGACGGTTACCGCAACAACCGCGTCGTGCATTTGGATGCGCGGGGAAAGTTCATCAAGCAGTGGGGCCAGATGGGTGTCGGGCCGAATGATTTCAGTTTGCCGCACGCAATCGCGATGGACTCGCGCGGCCGCCTGTACGTCGCCGATCGCAACAATGTTCGCGTGCAGATTTACAACCAGAGCGGCAAGCTGCTCGACAGTTGGAAAGACGTCGTCGTCCCGTGGGGATTTTGGATCACGGCGAAAGATGAGATTTGGGTCTGCGGCTCCTCGCCGATGCCGTGGCGCGATGATCCCGCCTATCCCGGCGCACCGGTCAGTTGTCCGCCGCGCGATCAACTGCTGATGAAATTCAATCCCGAAGGCCGACTGCTGCAACTGTGGTCCATCCCCAAAGGGGAAGACGGCAAAGAGAAACCCGGCGACGTGAACTGGCTACACGCGATGGCCGTGGATTCGCATGGCGACATCTACGTCGGCGACATCATCGGCAAACGCGCACAGAAATTTGTCCGGCAAAAGTGACTCCTACGTCCGGACAGTGGCAGGCCGACCGGATGTAGGCGTCCGGCCTACAGTTTGAAGGAGCAATCCATGATCGCTCGCAACCGATGGCTGGCATTTGTTTGGGGGCTGGTTTGCTTCGTCATTGCGGGTCCAGCGAGTGACGTCTCGATCGCACAATCGAACAAGGACACGAAAGGCACGGGGCCGCGATTCGAGCATCTCCACGACATTCCCTACAAGGGCCTGGAGTTGCCGATGACGATGATTCACGACGAGGCGAATCGGCCGTATCTGTACGTCGCGTCCAAGGAAGCGGGGCTGCGGATTTATGACGTGAAAGACGCACCGCGGCTCGCCCGCGCGATTCCGATTTCCGAGTTGGCGTCGATGCACGTCATGAGCCTCACCCAGTCCGGCAAGCGGATTTATCTGGCGTTAGGGAATCACTGGGGTAAGCATGAGCCATTCGGGATCGCAGTGATCGATGTCAGCAATCCCGAAAAAGGAAGCGTCGTCGGAGTCTGGAAAGACACGGACTCCAATGGTGGCAGCGGAGCAGTCTTGGTCAACGGAAGCACCGCGTATCTGGCCGCGATGGGGAACGGTTTGATCGTGTTGGATGTCGGTAATCCGTCGGCGATTCGAGTCGTCTCGCGGTTACAACCCGAACTGGCGTTCCCGGACGTGAAACCTGATCCGGCCAAGATCAACGCGCGAGGTTTGGCGTTGCAGAAGAATTTTCTGTTTCTGTGTTACGACGCTGGCGGCGTGCGCGTGATCGATGTGACCGATCCCAAGAAGCCGGCCGAGATCGGGCGCTTCTCAAACCCCGCAATGAGCGGTCGTCCGCGAGCCTACAACAACATCGTCTTGAGCGGTTCGCTGGCCTACGTCACCGCCGACTATGTCGGTCTGGAGATTCTCGACATCTCCAAGCCGCGCGAGATCAAACTCGTGGGCTGGTGGAATCCGTGGAACCCGAAGCTCGAAGGCTTGCGCTGGTTCTCCAGTCCGGGTCACGCCAACGAACTCGCCTACGACGCCAAGAGCAAAACGGTGTTGATGTCCGCCGGCCGCAGCGATCTCGTCGCGGTCAACGTCTCCGACCCAGCTCACCCGCGCCAAGTCGGCAGCATCGGCGAAGTGGAGGACACGCAAGCCACCTGGGGTGTGTCGCTGCACGGCGATCTCGTCTACCTGTCGTACATCCGCACGCTCGGCGTTCCGTTCCGCGCGGACTGGCCAGGAGTGAAGGTCTTTCGATATCGGCGATGAACCGGACGGCAGCGGCTATTGTCTGGCATCGCTTTGAACAATGACGGTGATTCCATCCTCACCCCACAAGAGGCGCTCAGCGGAGCCAAAACGAACGGCGAGCCAACGCCCACGCCACACGTTCCACCACACGGCAATCTCTGCCTTCCCTCGTGCGACCAATCTGGCGAGCCGGCAAGCGTCAGTACCGGACATCCCGTGGGCATCCGCTTATTCGCTGAATGAGCCGTTTCACGCCAGGATTTCTTGAATCACATGGCCATGCACATCGGTCAGACGTCGGGCGATGCCGTTGTGGTAGAAGCTGAGCCGTTCGTGATCGAGGCCCAGCAAATGCAGCGCGGTCGCGTGCAGATCGTAGCTGTAGCTGGGATGTTCGGCCGCATGCCAACCGAGGTCGTCGCTGGTGCCGTAGCTGGTACCACCGTGGATGCCGCCTCCTGCAAGCCATGCGGTGAAGACGCCAGGGTTGTGATCGCGTCCCTTTTGAGAACCCTGCATGAACGGCTGCCGGCCGAACTCGGACGTGCAAATAATAAGCGTCGAGTCGAGCAGCCCGCGCTGTTTCAAATCAGTGATGAGCGCGCTGGCTCCCGTGTCGAGCACTCGGCCCCAGTAGCCGTGATCGCGCACGATGTCTTCGTGACTGTCCCAATTCGGGCGAATCTTTTTTGACGACGTGTTCTCCGCGCCGCAGAAAATCTGCACGAAGCGGACGCCACGCTCGACCAACCGCCGCGCGAGCAGGCATTGTCGTCCGAACGGCCCGACGTCCGGATCGTCGAGTTCATACGGCTTGAGCGTCGCCGCACTCTCGCCTGATAGATCGACCGCTTCGGGAGCACTCATTTGCAACCGCGCGGCCAGTTCATAGGCCGCGATGCGAGCTTCCAGCAGCGAATCTCCTCGCCGATCGGCATGGGCGACGTTGAGCGTTCGCAGGAACTCGCGACCGTCTCGTTCCGTGTCCGGTGACACGGTTCGATCCGCTGGTGGAAAGAGGTCCGCGATCGGGGGTCGCTCGGCGGATGTCTCGATGACCGTTCCTTGATGCACGGCCGGAAGAAAGCCCGCCGCCCAATTGGCCAATCCACCCGGAGGGAGACCGCGCGTATCGGGCAGCACGACGAACGCCGGCAAGTTTTCACTCTCGCTGCCCAGCCCGTAGGTCACCCACGCTCCCATGCTCGGAAAGCCGGGCCGAATGAAGCCGCTGTTGGCCATGAACATCGCCGGCCCATGCAACGCCGACTTGCTCTGCATCGAGTAAATGAACGCCATCTCATCGACGTGGCTCGCCAGCCTCGGAAACAGATCGCTCAGCCAGCGACCGCACTCACCATGCTGACGAAACTTCCAAAAACTTTTGGCGTAGTTACCGCCGACACCGGCAAACGTCTGCTTCCCCAACTCGGCATCAAACGATTCCCCGTGCCGCCGTTCCAGCTCCGGCTTGTAATCCCAGGTATCGACGTGACTCAGTCCTCCAGGGCAAAAGATCTGAACGACATTGGTCGCCTTCGCCGCGAAATGAGCCTTCCGGATCGCCAACGGATTCTTCGACGACATCGGCTCCGCTGCGAGCAACCGATCACTGTGCAGCAGCGCCGCGAGCGCCACGCCACCCAATCCACCGCCAGCATCCCAGAGGAATTGACGACGTGTGCCTTGAGGTAGCCGAACTCGTGAGAGTTCGGTGTGTTTACGAACGACCGAAGTCTCACGACTTCGGCTACGGTCAAATTGGGAACGGCGTTCAGTCCACATACACAAACTCGTTGGCATTCAGAAGCATTCGACAGAGCTGGGTGAGATCGCGGCCTTGTACGAGCGACATGGCGGCAGCGGCCTCCGCCGGTGAGGGCTTGCGTCCAAAGGCCAGTTGGAACGCGCGAGTCACTTGCGCGGTCGTGTCTGTTCCGGCATCAGCCTTCACGCGGCCAGCGAAGTAGCCGCTCTGACGCAACATGAAATCGTTGTTGAGCAACGTCAGCGATTGCAGCGCCGTGGTCGTCGTGTTGCGAGCCGGGACCAGGTTCGCGGGACTTGGACAATCGAGTGTCGTCAGGAACTGATGTGTCGTCGTCCGCACGGCGAAGCGATAGACACTGCGTCGCCACAGGTCGGGCGAGTCGGGCGTGATGTAGCGATAGACCGGAGCATACTCCTCTTGGTACTCAAAGTCGCGATAGCCGGGGCCGAACATGGTGGTGTTAAGCTTGCCGCTCACGGACAGCACCGAGTCTCGCAAGGACTCAGCATCCAGCCGGCGCGGGTTCATTCGCCAGAGGAGGCGGTTGTTGGCGTCGATGGAGAGTGCGCGATCCGTACCGCGACCGTCAGGGAGCGGCCCGTCTCGTGAGCCGGCTGGGCCGCTCCCTGACGGTCGCGGTACGGCTCCGGAGTTCGACTCTTGTCGATACGCCGCGCTCGTGCAGATCAGGCGATGGATGGCTTTCAGCGACCAGCGATGGGCGAGCAACTCGTCGGCCAACCAATCGAGCAACTCTGGATGCGAGGGATGACCGCCGCCGAGTCCGAAGTCACTGGGTGTTTCCACGAGGCCGGCTCCGAAGTGGTAATGCCACAGCCGATTCACGATGACTCGGCGAGTCAGCGGATTCGCGGGGGACGTGACCCAATCGGCGAGCGCTTGGCGACGGTCTCCGTCGGACGACTGCGACGTGCCGAGTTCCGGCTTCAGGCCGGTGACGCACGCAAGCGCCGTTGGCGAAACCTCGTCCGCCGGTTGTTCGGGGTCGCCCCGTTTCAGCAGCTTCACCGGCGGCGGAGTTTCGGTGATGACGGCATACACCTTCGTCGGCACGGGAAACGCCGCGAGTTCCTTCTCCAACTCCGCGCGACGTTGTTGCAGTCGCGCAAGCTGAACTTTGTCGGCGTCGGACGTCGGCGGCGGCTGAGCGGCGATCAGCCACGGATCGGCGAAACAAATCTGGTCGTGGCCGATGCCGTTACCGCCGTCGGTGGACATCAGTGTGAGAAATCGCGCGGCGGCCGGGATCGCCACTTCGACCGCGAGGCCGCCGTCGTCACGGCCGATGTTTTTCTGGTTGGCCTTCAGTTCGCCATCGACGTACACGAAGTAGCTCGCGCCGTTTTTGGGTGTCTGACCGAAGTACCCGGCGGTCGCGGTGAACTTCATCTCGGCGGGCGCACCTGCCTCGCGCAGCGCGGCAAGATCAAAGGTGATGGCGGCGTTGGCGTGCAGCGACAGCAGCGTGTGGCCATCGGCCGCGTAATCAGTGCCGTCGAGCTTCGTCGAGAAATGCGAGTTCACCGGGCCGAAGCGAATCGCGTCCCACGCTTGTCCCGACGTGCGCGGTGGCTTCATCACCTTCAGACCGGTCGAAGAGATTTGAGTTCCTTCCGGCGAGAGATCGGGGATGACCACTCCGTCCACGAACTTCACCGTCGAGCGGGCGAAGACGTTCGGTTTGGCTCCTTCGAGGAAACCGCGCTTCGGTGCGTGAGGTTTCCCGGTGACGAGATCAATGCCCTCACCCAGCTTGCCGGTGCCGAGTCCATCACCGCCGCCGACGATGTCCGCCAAATCGAAATGCCGACCGCTGAGCCGCGCTTGCTCGATCCGGATTTGTTGCAGCTCGGCGCTCAGCGACTGCTTGCGAGTTGCAAGGTCTCGGACTTCGACCGCGCTGACCTCACGCTCGCCGCGCTTCACTCCCGCAAAGACGGCCGACAGACCGTAATACTCTCGCTGCGAAATCGGATCGAGCTTGTGGTCATGACATCGGGCACAATTGATTGTGACTCCGCACGCTGCCGTCATCACCTGCGTCAGCATGTCGTCAAGGTCATCCGCGCGAGCCAGCCGCTTCAGCACCGGACTGGGAGTCTCCGCCTGCCCGACGAAGTCCCACGGACCCGCCGCGAGAAATCCTGTGGCGATGACGGCAGCGGGATCGTCGGGCCGCAGCACGTCGCCAGCGATTTGGTCTCGCAAGAAGTCGTCATACGGCTTGTCGGCGTTGAGCGCTCGAATCACCCAGTCGCGATAACGCCACGCATTGTCGCGCCGCTGATCACGCTCAAAGCCATGCGTGTCGGCGTAATGAGCAATGTCCAACCAATGCCGCGCCCACCGCTCGCCGTAGTGCGGCGAATCGAGCAGCCGATCGACGAGTTTGTCATACGCCCGCGGATCGCGATCACTCACGAACGCTTCGACCTCTTCGGGCGTCGGCGGCAGTCCCAGCAAATCGAACGTCAGCCGCCGAATCAGTGTCCGCCGATCGGCCTCCAGCGACATCATCAATCCGTTCGCGTGGAGCTTCGCACGAAGAAACGCATCAATCGGATGTTCGCCCGCAGACCCGTTGCTCGGCGGCGGCACTCGTTTGATCGGCTGCCAAGCCCAATGCTCGCGCCGCTTGTCGTTCGCCGCCGCTCGATCCACATCCGATTCCGGCCAAACCGCTCCGGCATCAATCCACGCTTTCAACGCTGCAAGCTGCTCGGCCGCGAGTGGCTTCCCGTTCGGAGGCATCCGTTCGTCATCGCTCGTGCTGGAGACTCGCTGCCACAACAGACTCTCGCCACTCTTCCCAGGCACAACGATCGTCCCGCTGTCGCCACCACGCAGC
>CAZILR010000022.1:0-19025 GCA_964539995.1 uncultured Planctomyces sp. | reverse complement strand
TCGCACTTCCAAGTCAACGGTCGGACGGTCAGCATCCCGTCGATTCTGTTGAAGCCGGGTGACGTCGTCCGTGTTCGCGACCGCCACAATCTCAAGAAGTATTACGAAGAACTCGCTGCATCCAACTCGTCCGAAAAGTGCGACTGGATTGCGACCGACGAGAAGGCTCTGGAAGTTCGCGTCACCGGAATGCCGGGAGCCAGCGACGTCAGCCTGCCGGTTGACGTCGGCCAAGTCGTCGTCTTCCTGTCTCGCTAGTCATCCAGGACGGATGCATCAACGATTCGAGCCACCGCCCAGTGCGTTGGCTCTTTTCGTTTGGGCGTGCGACGCCTCGAACCCACCTTCCTGTTGTCCGTTGAAGGACAGGCCATGTCCACGAAACGTCACCCAGCCGTGTTGCTGATCGGGATGCCCGGTGTCGGCAAGGGGACGCAGGGCAAGCTGCTCGCGAAAATTCAGGGGCTGTTCCATCTCTCAACCGGAGAGATTCTGCGCTCGTTGCGAGATGACACCGACGATGGCCGGTTGGTCGCCGACTGTCTCCGCCGTGGCCAACTGGCTCCCGACGAATTGATGCTTGAGATTTGGCAACATTGGCTGACCGCCGAAATCGAAGCTGAATGCTTCCGTCCCGACGAGCAGGTCTTGTTGCTCGATGGCATACCGCGAAATCTTTTCCAATGCGAACGGTTGTCCGAGCACATCGACGTGCTGCAAGTCATCTACCTCAATCCACCGGATGATGAGCCGATTGTTCAGCGATTGCGGCAGCGAGCGTTGACCGAGGGACGCTCCGACGATGCGGACGAGTCGATCATTCGCGGCCGGTTTGAAATCTATCGCCGCGAGACCGCTCCGATTCTGAACTTCTATCGCCCCGACGTGATTCGTGAGATCGACCCAATGGGTTCGCCGGCCGAAGTGCTGAAGCGAATTCTTGAAGTCCTGATCCCAGTCATTGTCGCCATTCGCGGCTCCACCGGCCAAATTGACGTCCGTGAAATTCAGCCGGATGATGCCGAGTAATTCTTCGCTCGCATTCCGCAAGCGAATGATCTGGTGGGCGGCCACGTCGCATGATCGTCATTCCTCTCAACACCGACGCGCCCATTTACCATTGGCCGTGGATGACGCTGGTCTTGATCGCCGCGAATGTCGTCACGTTCTTTCTGACGGGAGGTGGCAGGGAAAGCGATGGCTGGCTGTTGCAGTTTGGTGACGGCCTGCACCCCGTCGAATGGGTCGCCTTCAACTTTCTGCACTTCGGCTGGCTACACCTGATCGGAAACATGGTCTTCCTGTGGGGCTTCGGCCTGATCGTGGAAGGCAAGCTGGGCTGGTGGCGATTCTTGCTGTTGTATTTGGCGATTGGAGTGTTTGGCGGAGCCTCCATTCAGACGCTGACGCTGGCTCGCGCGGACGAACTCGCAGGCTCCGGCGGCGGTGGTTCGTCACTAGTGATCTTTGGCTTGCTGGCGCTGTGCATGATTTGGGCACCGAAGAACGAACTGGATGTGTTCATCTTCTTTGGCATCCGGGCCATGACTGTCGAAATTTCCAATCTCATGTTCGGCCTCTGGTACATCGCCGAGCAATTCTTTTGGGCGTGGCTGAATGGCTTCTCGATGGGCAGCGCGTTCGGACATCTGGTCGGCGCATTTTGGGGCACCGGCATTGGTGTCGCGATGCTGAAGCTTGGCTGGGTCGATTGCGAGAATTGGGATTTTTTCGCTTTGTGGAACGGCCGGCTCGGCCAGCCTGTCGATCTCGTTCGTTGGCAGGACAACATTCTGGTGACGCACTCGCCGAACCTGAATGATGAAAAGACCGCCGCTTCAACATCGTCACCGAAGAAGAAGGCGAAATTTCGTCCGTCAATTTATCTGTCGTCGCGCCGGCCGAAACGCAGCAAGCCTGCCACCGAAGTGCCGTCCTCGCTCTCCGGCTCGGACGCGACAGGACCCGGCGAGTCCAATTCCAAACGATCAATGTCCGAGTCCGCGCTACCGAAGATGACGGCCAAGGTCTTGAACCGGATGCGCAAGTTGCTTCGCGATGGCAAACCACAAGCCGCGCTCGGCGAGTACCGCAAGCGGCTGCTCACCGTCGATCAATGGCCGTTGGACGCGGACGATTTGCAGGCTCTGGCCGACGGTCTCTTCAAGCTCAAGCTGTGGGACGAGACGACGCCACTGCTCGAAGAATTCATCGAGCGTTTTCCAGCGCAAGCCGACGCGACTCGCATCAAGCTGGCTGCCATCTGCTGCGAAGTTCAGAACCGGCCGCTCGCCGCGCTCAAGCTGCTCGACCAGGTGAACCTCGAAGGACTGCCGCCTTCGATCCGCCGTCACATCACGCAAATTCGTCAAAAATCGGAACGGCGACTCGACGATGAAACATTCGAGCCCGACGACCAAAGTTAATTCGCTCGCTGCAATGAAGCGATCAAGGGCGACGACGGATTCCGAACCGTGCTTTCGTCTGAGCCTCGATCCCCGCTGCCAAGTCTTGGCCGAACCGCAAGGCTTCGGTCGCGCGCGTGCTGCTGTAGAAGTTGAGCGATCTGACGGCCAAGTCGGCGCGGCCATTCTGGAAGAGCGTCTCAGCGACCTCTGAAACGAAACCCTGTTCCGCGATCATGCGTGACTCGAAGCCGACGAGCGTCTCGGTCACGGTCGGCAGGAAGGGATCGCGGTGTTCGTCCACGAGATAGAACAGCCGCTTGAAGACTTGAAACGCGTAATGAGTCGATTCCAGGCCGCGCTGCTCGGCGTTCTGAAATTTGGCGGCCTCATCTTCGGTGAGATACCGGTGCCGAGCGAACTCCGGCGGAACTTCGGTGCCACCGAGGTACCACGGGACGAACGGGGCCGTGAGCGGTGACGTCGGCGCGACCCACAACAGGCCAAGTTCCGGCCGGACGTTGGGCCGCAGTTGCGCGACTTGGCCATAGCCCGCGGTCTCGCGAGTCACTTCGGGAGCACGCACGGCGGCCATGACGTCGGCCAACGCGATCTTGCCGCGAAGTTTCTCCAGACGCTGCTCGATCAGTTCGACCAATTCGTGCCGCATTTTTCCGTCGCCGTAGATTTTGTTGACGTTGAACGGCTGGTTCTGCTTCGGATCGAACCAGCCTTGCTCGACAGCGAACGAAATCAAATTCGGCGAGCCCATGAAGTCCGGGTGTTTCAAATAGTCCGACGGAATCTCGCCGATGTAGCCAGGACGAGAAACACGAATCGCGTCGGGGCCAAGCCGCTCGGCGACCCACAGTCCCTTGCCACCGGCGAAGTTGATCAGAACCCAGCCCTCGTTCGCATCGGCGAACAAGTGCGAGTTGCCGCCGTAGGTCGCGTAGCCGTACTGGTCGATCAGGTCTCCAACAATCCGCGCGGCCTCACGAGCGGTCTTGGCTCGTTCCATCGCGATCCGTGACAAGTCGCTGTAGTTCAAACCACGCTGCGGATTGGGCGTCATCTTCCGCAGTTCGTCGCGAGAAGGGGACCAGATATCGCGACCGGCGACGTGATGCTCGTTGAGTCCGCCGTTCGTCAGCGGTGCCGGGAAGCCCGCGAACGCCGAGTAGTTCATCGTGATGTACTTGGCCGTCACGCGGACTTGTGGAATCTCGATTAACTCACCGGGGTAGCTGGCTTTGCTGGTCGCTCCGACTTTGATCTTCGCCTCGGCGGGGTGCTCGCACCGTGGCACGATTTCCAGCCAATGGCTCGACGGCTCATCGCCGTATCCGCCGAGAAACACACTGCCATCCGCCGTGCAATTCTTACCAACGTAGATGCCGTAGCTGGCCTGAGCAGAATCGAGCAACAGCATCCAACACAGAACCGCGAAAACGAGGACTCGCATGAAAGTCTCCTCAGCGTTTGGCTTGAAAGACGGCGTCGAGCGCGGCCTTCACGTCGAGGCGTCGAAACGTGAGCTTGCTGCCGGGATCTTCGACCGCCGGGCCAGTCCGTTGGAAGATCGCCAGCATCGCGTCGGGCAAAGTTGGCCCGTCCTTCTTCCAGTCGTAGCTGGACTTGTCGATCGCTTCACGCAGCAACAAAACGGCTCCGCAGACGATCGCATTCGAGGACGACGTCGCAGCAGCCGGAACGACCAGATCGATTTTGGAGTGCCGGTCGAGATAGACCTCATCTTTTCCCGAACGGACGGCACCGATCGCGAAGCAATTCGGCTGGCAAGCGGGCCACGAGATGCCATTCGTGAAGGCGTGGTTGCCGGCTGGCGCACTGACCCAGATGTTCAACTCGCGGAGTCGTTTGAGCTTCGCGTCGGTTTACGTCGGGGCGGGTTACGCCGGTTAGAGGTCAAACACAGGAGCCAGATTGATGGCCGTGATGCGATACTTCTGATGATGGTCGATCACCCATTGCAGTCCGGCGGCGAGCGTCTTGCTGTCAGCGACTTTGCAATGGCAGCACTCCAGCGCTCGGACGACGGCAACTTGATTGTTGAAAGCGACACCACGCTTGCCCTTGTAGTTCACGGAGGACGGAATGCCGATCGTCGATCCGTGATAGCCGCGGCCTTCGTGCTTCGGATCACCGTCGCCATCGACGCTGTCGTACGACACAAGCACTTTCGGCAAGTCGCCGTCCGATTGCGACCATTCGGGCATCGACAATTTGCAACCGTCATCGAGTAGCGCCAGCGTTTGGCCTTTCCCAAACGTGAGCTTGTCTCGATAGGTCTCCCAAGCGTCGATCACTCGCGCGTGTTTGAACGCCGAGGGATCGGCTGGTGTTACCTGCGGAGCCTCGTCACCGAGAGCCGAACCGCCGGCCCACAACGAACTGATCGCCGCTCCGCCGATCGACAAAAAACTGCGACGCGAGAGTGATTCGTGGTGCATTGGTGGTTCACCTGAATGGCGTGGAGTTGGCAATCAACTTACCCACGGCGGATTTTCGAACCTTTGAAATGGATCTGGATGCGAAAGATGAACTTCGTCCGCGAATGGATTTGTCCCGTGGTGAGATCGACACGTTCAGGGACTTCATGGATGTGTTTATCGACGACGGCGTGAAAGCCTCGCTCCGAGAAAATGTCGATCAGCATCGAGATTGCCAGCGGGTCGTCGAAGATCGGGTCTTCGGAGTTCACATGAGCTCGACCCGATAGCGCGTGCCGAGTGATAATCGGGAGGAACTTTGCGCGGATGAGCTCCACGACTCTGATCAGCAGGTCCCCGTGCTCCAGTTCGTAGCTGTCGAGCCGCCGCACAAGTTCCTGCCGAGCGTGCAACGTAATCTCGTCCGCGAGGGGCAGTGTTCGCAATCGCTCAAACGTGCGCGGATCGAGTTCCAGCGAACTTTGATACTGCAACTCCTTGAGGATGTTCTCTTCGACTTCTTGGATCGGCCCCTCGGCGTTGATGAAGTGGTAGTGATAGAGCTGTTTCAGCGAGGTCAGAGCGTTCCAAGTCTGTTCTTTGAAAACGCGGTAGCGACGTCGTACGGTTTCATCGGACATGTCCGTCGCGCGTTGCTCGATGAGTTTTCCGACACCAGTTTCGGATACTTTTCGGTTGTGCTCGGCGATCTCGCGACCGCGATTGAGCTGCCGCGTGATGCTGGTGTTCTCGCTGACAAAGAGCACCATCGCGTGAATGGTCGGACGCCGAAAATGGATCGCCAACGGCGTGTTGGCGTAGTCGTTGTGAAGCTGATTGATCTTATCGACCAGCAGCTTGAGACATTCCACCTGCACCTGCGTTCGCGGAAACCCGTCAAGCACCACGCCGTCCCGAAACTGCGGTTCAAGCAGTTTGCGGAGCAGCAAACCGATCACCTCTTTGTCGCCAACCATGCCACCTTGGGCTTTGATCTTTTCCGCTTCGGGTGTCGTGAGCAGATCGCTGATCACGATTGGCGGACAGGTCAATCCACGGGCCGACATGATGAAGCGCGTGTGCGTCCCCTTGCCGGCTCCGGGGGCACCTCCGAGCAGAATGATCTCCTTGGGGAACCGCAGGTTCTCCTGTCCGACCTCCTCTTCAAGGTCTTCCCAGATCGGCTTGAAGATGACGCGAACGTCTTTGACTTCCAGATCGAGAAGCTGCGGAACGGGGTTTGGTGTGGGCATGTTGCTGGCTGAACTCAAGAAGGCGAGGGTCGCTTCAATCGCATCCGTTGCGACTGACCAGTCAAGGCTGGGTTGTAGCGGTCGGCCGCAAGTCAGAACAGTTTCGGTGGCCGTGGCGGGAAGATGCCCGATCTTTTCAAAGTCGGTATGCACCTCCGATTGAGAGACAGGCTCGATGATTTGAAATTTCACTCATCTGCTTGGTACGAATCTGACCGTGAGCGACAGGACCACAGAATCTTGTTCTCTTCCTTCAGGAATCCGACATACCGGGCGAGTTCGTTGTTGCTTGCCGAGGCAATCAACGCCAGCAGTGAGTGGAAGATTTTGGCGACCATGCTATTGTCGGAACGTACGATTTTGAGGTGAAGCCTGCCACATTCGTGAAACCGCACTCTGTGGCTTTGAGCCACTCGCTCCGCGAGCGACTGCGGGAAGTCCAATGGCTTCCTGAGCGAACGAGCAGGACGTTTGTTAGACCCGCGCTTCACGCGCAACTTCGCAATCGGCGGCGATTGATTTCGTGACTCGAAAAGTCGAGATTGCCGCACACTCGATTTGATTCACTGCGAGATTCTGGAACCTCACATGTCTGAACGCTGGATCGCCGACCGCATGCATCTGATTGACGCTTCGGGAATCCGAAAGGTCTTCGACCTCGCGGCCAAGATGAAGGATCCGATCAACCTCAGCATTGGCCAGCCACACTTTGACACACCTGATGTCATCAAAGAGAGCCTGTTTGCGGCCGTTCGTGAAGGAAAGAACGCCTACAGCCAGACTCAAGGCATCGCGCCGTTGCTTCAGAAGCTGCAAGCCCAGATCGACGCCGAATTCCACCACCCAGATCGAAAAGTCTTCGTGACCAGCGGAACCAGCGGTGGGCTGATGCTGGCGCTCTTGGCATTGGTCAACCCTGGTGACGAGGTCATCGTCTTTGATCCGTACTTCGTGATGTACAAACACCTGACGACGGTCGCAGGTGGCAAGGTGGTGCCGATCAGTGTTTACCCAGACTTTAGGCTCGACGTGGCCAAGGTCCGAGCAGCGATCACGCCGAAGACAAAAGTCATTTTGTGCAATAGCCCGTGCAATCCGACGGGATACGTTGCCACCGAATCAGAACTCCGCGAACTCGCTGAGCTAGCCGCCGAGCACGACATCGCCCTCATCAGCGACGAAATCTATCGCGCCTTCTGCTACGACGGCCCGTTCGTTAGCCCGGCTCAGTTTAATCCGCAAACCATCGTGATCGATGGCTTCAGCAAGTCACATTCGATGACTGGCTGGCGGCTCGGCTGGATGCACGGCCCTGAAAAACTCATGCAGCAAATGACGAAGCTGCAACAGTTCTCGTTCGTGTGTGCCCCGCACCCCGTGCAGTGGGCGAGCCTGTCCGCGTTGGATATCGACATCTCTGGATCAGTTGCCGACTATCGCGGTAAGCGTGACTTTCTGTTGAAGGCACTCAGTCCACACTACGAAATTGCCCCAGCAGGCGGAGCGTTCTATCTGTTTTTGAAGGCCCCCTGGGGCACAGCGACCGAATTCGTCACGGAGGCGATCCGTCACGATTTGCTGATGATTCCTGGAAATGTCTTCAGTTCCCAAGACACCCACTTCCGGATTTCGTATGCTGCCGACAACCGGACACTAGAACGTGGTGTGGAAGTGCTCATTCGACTTGCTCGTCGAACTGAGGAACCAAGACAATGACGCCTTCAGGTCACGAGGATTGGCGAGAAACGCTGCGGCTTGAGTTTCAGGCCGACGACGGCAGCTTCTTAGCGATTGCACAGGACGAGCGGCGTTGGGATAAGGCCGCTTTTCGAGAACTGATCGAAGCCATGCGCGACTGCTGCGTCCGTTGCGCCGAAGACGAGCGACTCGATCGTTGGATGGCTCACGGCTTTTTCTACATACCGGCGTTTGTCCGTGCCTGGACTCAGCAGCCTGACTTTGATCGGCCCGACGAAGCGTACTGGCAACGAGCGATCAATCTGTTAGAAGTGCTCAGCCATTGGTTCTTTTGGGGCGAACCTCCGACGCAAGAAGGCGATGTCGATGTCTTGACGTTGGAGTAGCCGAACGAGAAGTTGCCGACCCGTGCTGGTAACGATTCTGGCAAAACCACTTGGCCGAGTGGCGAAATAGGCAGACGCACAGGACTTAAAATCCTGGGTTCCGAAAGGGGCGTGCGGGTTCGATTCCCGCCTCGGCTATTCTGTTTTTGAGTATCGCATTCCGCCGCAAACTGTCGCAAAAAAGGGTTGTCGGCTTCCGTCTGCGCGGCCTTGCAAGACGCTGCTGCGCCGCATTGTGCGCCGCTTCTTTCAAAGTACGAGTAAAGTGATCGTCGGTGACTTTTGCAGGCGACAGGTTCGGAGCTGCCCAGCCAAGCCGTGACGGCTCGTGAGAGGAACGACTCGGCGAGTTCGGTCTTACGAGTGTTCCGCAGGTTTTGAAAGAACTTTTCCCACAGCTCAAAACTGGCACGACCGATGATTGGTTCAAATTGAATCCGCAGGCTGGCATTGCTGTCCCAATATCGCGTGATGGCGAACTCTGTAACTGGTTCGCCACAGTTCCATGTATTGCGATTGAGTCCATACCCTCGGGCACGTTGCGGCGACGAGTAGGACGTGTAAAGTGATTTCTGAAAATGTGTACGGAATGACGTACCTTTCTCGGATGATTGACCACGAGGGCCGATTCGATGCCGGAACTTGTCGATGAATACGATGCCGAGTCGTCGAGTCCTGTTGATCTCGAAGAACGCTTGAAGGCGCAGGTTGAGAACTGGCGCAAGAGGCTGCTTGACCTTGGGAATCGAAATCCCCTTATCAACTGCGTTTTAGGAAGCTCTCGCGGTGCGGTGGAATTGGTACATCCCGCGTGCGAAACAATCTGGCGAAAGCTCGCGGCCCAAAGCGAAGCGGGGGCAGTAGGATTACGACTTCCGTGGCGTCGCGAGCTTGTGCCGCCGCCGGAAGACAACAACACATCGGATCATCGCAGTCAGAGAGATGACCATCCCATCGCGGACCGGCAGCGCACGTTGATGTTGTCGGATGCCCCAGCGGACCAGACTGAGCCAGTGAAGTCGGAAAGCCCGGTTGAGGAAGGTAACAAGAGCGAGCCTTCCGAATGGAACCCTGCTTTGGAATCGTGTCTCGCGTCGAGACGGCTGCGCGACACGGATTTGATGACCGGCGTGGGTGACAAGGCGCTTGATCGACGATTGCGGACGTTGGAGGGCCACGCGAGCTTGTCGATGTCGGAACAGGGAGTGCATTCGCTGTTCGTCGCGTTCGGGTTCGTGAAGTGGTTCGAGAGCGCGGATAGCGAGAAGGAACTGCGATCACCGCTGATGTTGGTTCCGGTTTCCTTATCGCGAGCGTCGTCCGATGCCCCGTGGGAGTTGACCGAGGCTGAGGACGACGCGATTGACAATCTCTGTCTGCGCCAGCGGTTTCAACAGGAGTTCGGTCTTGGGTTGCCGCCGCTCCCAGAGATCAGCGAGCTTGAGGAGCCGGGAGCGAGGCTTCAGTTTTTGGACGCCGTTCGGGAGGCCATCGCTGACAACGATCGTTGGGAGGTTGAAGATCGTTGTGCGCTCGGACGTTTCGCCTTCCCAAAGGTCGCCATGTGGAAAGATTTGGGAGATCACTCGAATGCGGTCATCTCCCATCTTTTGTGCCGCTCGATTGGCGGGGACTCCACGCCTTCACCGCAACAGGTTTTCGGAGCAGCCGAAGATTTACCAGACGCGGCGCGGCTTGATGACGAAGTGCCGCCCGGAGAGATCAAGGCCATACTCGATGCCGACTCTAGCCAGCTTGAGGCCGTCGTCGCGGCTCGTCGTGGAGTCAGCTTCGTCCTCGACGGTCCGCCGGGTACGGGAAAAAGCCAGACGATTGCGAACATCATTGCCGACGCGTTGGGAGATGGCCGCCGCGTGCTTTTTGTCAGCGAGAAGGTTTCGGCGCTGGAGGTCGTCAAACGTCGGCTTGATGACTGCGGTCTCGGCGACTTCTGCTTGGAGTGTCATTCCAGCAAAGCAAATCGAAAGGCCGTGCTGGATGAACTCGCTTGGTGTTTGGAGATTCCGGCGGAGGTTTATGACGATGCGACCCTCAAACTTGATGAGGCCAAGCGACTCCGCCAAAAGTTGAACGAATATGTGAGAGCCGTGCATCGACCACGCGAGCCACTTGGACTGTCTCCCTATGAAGTCAACGGGCACGTTTCGCGGCTCACGCGGCTGGGGATGACCTCCAAATCACGATGTGCGCTGCCCGATCCGGCTGGCGTGGATCGTCAGACATTCGACGCATGGCTCCAACTTCTCAGCAGGGCGACCGAATTCGGCAAGGTGATTGACCGGCACGCCGTTCATCCGTGGCGAGGATGCAAGCTCGCCTCTCGTTCGCTCTCCCTTACAGATGACATCAACCACCATTTCGGACACTTGGCAAAATCCTTTCAACAGATTGACCGCGCACTTCAACCTTTGATCGCGAGCGGCCTGATTGATGGTGGAGTGACGCCGTGGCGATTGAACGAGTTGATGAGATTGCTTCGAGAGAGCTTGGCGTCGCCGGAGGTTCCTTCGTCGTGGTTCGCCAATCCGCTGGTGATCGCGGATGCGGTTCTCGTCAGGTTTGCGGCTGAGCAGGTGATACAGGAGCAGCGAGACAATCTGAAAGAATACGTCGATGGCGTTGAAGGTTCGTTTCCTGATGAGGCAGCCAATTCGCTACTCGACTCACGCGGCAATTCGTGGCTGGGAAGGTTCCATGACACATTGCCCGATCAGGTACGCGAACAACGCGAAGTCTTGATTGGTCATGTTGGTCAGCTTGCCACTTTGTTGGATCAGACGGCAGTCGCAACGAAGGCGTTCGAGGCATTGGTCGAACAACTGCAACTGCCCATCAAGGCCGACTTGCCCATCAACGCATTTCCAAAACTCGTGGGACTGGCACGCGCTGTCGCCGAAAGCGGGCCGATGCGCCCGGGTTGGTTCAATTCAGCAAATTGGACGCGAGTTCGGACGCTGTGTGACGAGGCTTTGGCAGCGCTGGATTTGTCGGTAGAGCTTGCGGCTCGCGTTGCCAACCGCGTCCCCGTCGAGCGTCTCGCCAACCTGAGCAGCGCTGTCACTGACTGGCCGTTAGTCGAAGAGTCATGGAACCTCATACAGAACCGCTGTCCCAATGCGAACGAGCCGAGTCTGGTTTCGTTGGTGCGTACCGCTGATGAAGCGGATCGGATCGTGAGAAACGCGATTGACGCAGCCAACGCCGCTGCAATCGCTTTGCGACTGACGGACGGGCTTCAATTGCCACTTCGCTCGCTTCGTGCGCTGTGTCAAATTCTTGGTGAGAACAACGTCGGAGTCATGCACGGAGCGTGGTGCAATCCCGGAGTTCGTGCTCAGTTGCTCGCCGCCTGCGAAACGAACGCCAGTGATCTGAACGAAGCGGATGAATTAAAGACTGCATTGGAAGAAACGATGTCGCATCGGGCATTCAAGACATCGGCAAGCGAAGTGGTCCAGAAAGTCGCGAAGTTTCGCTCGGTCTTCAAACGACTGTTCGGTGGATTCAGAGCGTTTCGCATTGAAGTCACGGACCTCTACAAGAATGGAGTTCCCGCGACAAAGACGCTTCTCTCAGATTGCGAGCGGCTCAATACTTTTCACCGCCGTCTGACCGATGTCCGCGAAACCGCTACGGGATTTGGAGATCAAATTCCCGAAGGTCACGTCATCGACGATTGTGACGCTTGGACTCGTCTTCGCGCGTCAATCATCTCCCAAGAGAAGCTTGTGGCCGCTGTTCCCGAACTCGCAGGACTGTTGCCACCGAAGGTGATCGAAGCCGATCAAGTCGCAGCTCGGACTGCTTTGGATCGACTGACCACAGAACTCAATCACCTTCAACGACTGGTCAATGAGAGTCCCCTCGCGGATTTGTTGGCCGACACCGCGACGCTGGATAACATCGCGAAGACCATCACCACGGTCTCCGATGCCGCGAAGACGTGCTGTCAGGCTTGGAAGCAAGTTGAGCCGATCTTCAACTCGCCACCCTCAAACATGGAGGCCCTTTTGACGGATGGGCGAAACGCTCGCAACTTCATGGGATCAATGTCCCAGGTTTCGACGATCTTCAACCGTGAGCAGGAGTTGTTGCCTCGTGGAGGAATGGCATCGGATCGAGCTACTTGGGAAGCCACGAAGTCGGGCATTGACGCCGCCGAGCGATTGAGCGGTTTGGTTCAGAATGCCGATGTTCTCCGCGAGGTACTTTGCGCCGAAGGCCGAATCAATTCGGATGCTCTCGCGGTTGCCGCCGACAATGCGGAAACGGCATTTCACGGGTTGGATCAAATTCTTGAGACCGTCACGAAGATTCTGTTGCTCTCGCGGCCCAACGCGCCCCACGTCGAACCGCGAAGACGCCCGTTGGCCGTATTGTCAGAAATCACCCGCGAAGCCGTGGGACACTTCTCTCTGCGTTCGCAACAGCTAGATCGCTTCGCGAACGTCATTCGACCGGACGGCGAAGTTTCCATCCCACTGCTCGCGCTCGATTTGAATGCCGTTGTCGTACTGAGAGAGGCGGCCCGTTCGTTGAGCAAAGCGGATGCGATCTTGGAGAACAACGGCGCGGGGCCAGTGCAACAACTTGAATGCTCCGGGACGGTGGCAGCCAAGTGGTTGAAAGGGACCACAACGACCGGCTCAATGTCGGCGCTCAACCGGGCCGTCGCCTCAGACAAGGATCAGCGGCAACTTGTCACAGCCGCATTAGGTGAAGTCAGGCAAGCTGCGGACGATAGCTTCAAGAAGTCTTGGGAGTTTCTGAAAACGGTCTTCGATTTGAGAGCCGATGTTTCGACGGGAATCACGCTGATTGACTCGCTCGTTGGGACGTTGGCAACGCATCTCGCGGAACTACAAAGCGAGGTTCAATCGTTGGAAGACTGGTTGAAGTTCTCACGCTGGCAGCGCGACATGAAGAGTGTCGGTTTCGAGTCGGTCGTCGAAGAATTGCTGGCGAAGAAGTTCGAGCCGCATGAAACGGCTGACGTGGTTGCGGTCCACTTCTACCGGCAACTGTTCGACCATCTCGCCGACACGGACCAGTTGCTCGGCGAGTTCGACATGACCAAGCACGAACGAATTCGCGAGCGGTTTCGAGAACTCGACGAATGGGAGATCAAAGCCGCATCGACTCGAATCCGACAGTTCCAACTTGGGCGCGACGACCGTCCGCGCCCGGGCTGGAACGCACCGGATAGTTCGGAGCTTGGGATTCTCCAACGCGAGACGCAGAAAAAGCGGCGGCACATGTCGCTGCGGCGCTTGTTTTCCGAGATTCCCGGCGTTCTGCAACGGCTCAAGCCGTGCATTATGATGAGTCCCCTGTCCGTGAGTACGTTCCTCCAATCGGATGAACTCCGGTTCGACTTGGTGATCTTTGACGAGGCATCGCAGGTCTTCCCGTGGGACGCAGTTGGGGCTATCTACCGAGGTTCGCAACTCATTGTTGCGGGCGACGAAAAACAACTTCCGCCAACGAATTTCTTCAACCGTGGCGACATCGACTCCGAGGAAGATGATGACGATATCGGCGACTTTGAAAGCATCTTGAGCCTTTGCAAGTCGATCAACATGCCGAACAAACGGCTGCGCTGGCACTACCGCAGTCGTCGAGAGCCGCTGATTGCCTTTTCCAATCGGTACTTCTACAGCGGCGACTTGGTGACGTTCCCCAGCGTTCGCGATGCCACTGGCGATGCCGTGCGTCTGGAGTTCGTGCCGGAAGGCCGATGGATCAGCCGCAAGAACATCCCCGAAGCGGAACGAGTCGCCGATCTTGTGATTGCTCACCATCGCGAACGGCCTGAAGCGTCGCTGGGCGTGATCGCATTCAACTCGACTCAAGAGCAGGCCATCAAGGACGTGATTTACGAGCGACGAAGAAGCGACCCCGTGATTGACTCGCTCTTTGATGTCGGCCTCACCGAGTCCCTCTTCATCAAGAACCTTGAAACCGTTCAAGGAGACGAGCGGGACGTGATCTTTCTTTCGATGGGTTATGGTCACAATGAAGCGGGTCGGTTTTTGAAGAACTTCGGGCCGCTGACGAAAGCCGGTGGCGAGAGGCGTCTCAATGTTGCAGTCACCCGCGCTCGCGAGGAATTGGTCGTCATCGCATCGGTTCGCTCGTCAGACATGGACCTCACAGGCAGCAAGAGCGAAGGATCGCAGTTGCTCAAATCATATTTGGAATACGCCGAACGCGGGGTTGAAAGCCTTGGCCGAGATGCTGCCGCTATCGGTACGGAATGCGAGTCGCCATTTGAGGCGGAAGTTGCCGAGGCACTGATTCGGAGAGGGCTGGCCCCGGTCCCACAAGTCGGTTGTGGCGGTTTCCGCATTGATTTGGCATTGAAACACCCAACTCGACCGGGTGAGTTTTGTTTGGGCATTGAGTGCGACGGAGCAACGTATCACTCGTCAAGAACCGCTCGCGATCGTGACCGTTTGCGGCAGTCCGTCTTGGAAGACCTCAATTGGAATCTCGTCCGAATCTGGTCAACCGATTGGGTGCGAAGTCCCGAACATCAGATAAACCGAGTGCTCGCCGCCTACGAAATCGCCAGTTCGTCTCCTTCAAGAACGTCCCGAACGGTCAATAATCACAACAACGGCACGGATGAAGAGGATTTGAAACCGCGATTCGTCGAACAAGCAGAACCTTCCGGTCAGACGTTTTCAAACATTGACGACGTGCCAAACGGTCAAATCCGTGCGTCGGCTTTGATTGTCGTCGTCCGCTCAGGAGCCACCGATTGGGACGACCTCGTGAAGCTCACCGCCCGCGAACTCGGCTTCGGGCGGGCTGGGCGAAAAATTCGTGAGCGGATCGAAACCGTGTTGCACCGCGAACTTCATCAAGGCGCGTTGCGCCGAGTCGGCAACCGAATCGCGGCCACTCGTGATTGAAACCAGGAGCCGATCGACGCTTCGGTTGTCGGGTCGGCGGCAGCGTTCCCACCCTTTTTAATTATCGTTGCTCCAGTTCGTTTGAAAACTCATCGCCGCAGGCCAAGAATAATCGGGGGGCGCAAGTGCCACATCATGTCGGTTTCATTTCCAGGTCTGATTGAGGCTCCATCGCCGATCTGCTGAAGGGACGAGATAAACAGGTTGGGGCAGGCTTCCAGCCTGACAGCCACTCAGCAAAACTCTCGGTCTATGGAGCACGATTCAAATTCAAACGGCAGGCTGGATGCCTGTCCCATGTTATTCCTGGGTTGTCCGGTCTGGGCGTGTCCCGCGTGGGTCGGTTCGTTCTTTACGTCCGATGCCAAGCCGCGTCAGTTTTTGACTCAGTACAGCAGCGTCTTCAACACCGTCGAAGGGAACAGCACGTTCTACGCTCTGCCGAGCCGAGACACAGTGCATCGCTGGGCAAACGAGACCGCTCCCGGATTCCGGTTCTCGCTCAAATTTCCGCGCACGATCAGTCACGACAAGCAACTCGTCTCGACCGAAGCCGAGACCGCGACGTTCCTCGATTTGCTGTCGATCTTGAACGACGCCGGCCGGCTCGGCCCGACGTTTCTGCAACTGGGGCCGACGTTCGATCGACGGCAGTTTGAATCGCTCCGCCGTTATCTTGAGAGCTTGCCGCGCGAGCTGCCGTTTGCCGTCGAGGTCCGCCATCGCGACTACTTCGACAACGGGCCGATTGAACGCGCGCTCGACGAACTTCTGAGCCAACTCCACCTCGACCGAGTCCTCTTCGACAGCCGAGCCTTGTTCTCCGCACCGCCCACCACCGAGGCCGAAATCGAAGCCCAACGCCGCAAGCCCCGTCCGCCACTCCGCCGCATCGTGACTGGCCGCCACCCGCTGTTGCGACTTGTTGGCCGCGATAATCTGGACCTCGTCCAACCCTGGATCGACGACTGGGCTCCCATCGTCGCAGAGTGGCTGCACGCTGGTCTCTCACCTTTCGTCTTCACGCACACCCCGAACGACTTCTTCGCTGCGGAGTTCGCCCAACGGTTTCATCGCCGCCTGAGCGAACTTGTCCCTACTCTTCCACCGCTACCGAAGATGCCCGCAGAATTGCAGCACCGGAAACAGCCAAAGCAGCGACAACTGTTTTGATCGGCGACAGGAATCGACGCACTACGCTTTTCAAGTTTTCAAGAGGCAGTTCTATCATCATTGATGAACACCGCGACGTCTTCCAGCCGGACGTGACCGAGGCGTTCGTCAGCTTCAAGTCACGGCTGATCGCAGAACTTCAATCACTCGAAGGCGAAGAGTGAGGCGAAGGTTTCGTCAATCACTTCGGCAGTGATGATGTCACCGAGATCAGCGACGGAGTTGCCGTTGCGCGGCGAGCCGGTTTTGCCTTGTCCGCCCGTGGCTTTGTCGTTGCCGATGTCACCATTGAGCGTGTCAGCTCCGAGACCGCCGATGAGTAGGTCGTCTTGCAGGCCACCGCTCAGTGTGTCGTTGCCGATGCCTCCGAGCAGCGTATCCTTGCCTTCGCCGCCCAGAAGCGATTCGTTACCGACTTGTCCCGCGAGTCCATCGTTACCGACGCCACCATCGAGAGTGTCATTACCATCACCACCTCGCAGCGTGTCGTTTCCGACTCCGCCGTCCAGCGAATCGTCGGCTGCGCCACCGACCAACGAATCGTTCCCCGCTCCGCCGCTGAGGGTGACGCGACCGAGCGTGAACGCCGCGGCGTTGAGCGTGTTGTTACCCGCACCACCAGTGAGGCGCGCGGTCTCGACGCTCGACAGTGTATCCGTGCCGATGCCGGTCAAGGTGCTATCTGTCAGCACGAGGTTCACATTCGCCGATTCGATCAATCGATCAATGCCATCGCCACCATTCAAAGCATCATTGCCGAGCGAGCCGAGCAGCAGATCATCTCCGTCTTCGCCATTCACCGTGTCGTTGCCCGCTTCGCCGCGCAAGATGTCTCGGCCGCCACCGCCACTGAGCACGTCGTTCCCGGCCGCCCCAAAGAGCGAGTCGTCACCGCCGCCACCGATCAACGTATCCAGGCCCGCGCCGCCATTCAGAGTGACTGAGCCGGCGAAATCAGATGCATTGATCGAAGAATTCTGCCGGGCCGAGGCCGTGATCGTCGCTGTTTCAATCTTGTTCAGCGTGTCCGTTCCGTCTCCGGTGAGAGTGAGGCTGTCAAGAACATAAGCCGTTCCGCCGCTGGCCACGACTTGATCGATGCCGTTACCCCCGAAGAGTTGATCGTCCCCCGCTCCACCTCCGAGCGTGTCTTCGCCGGCACCGCCCCCAAGGAAGTCGTCACCTCCGTTGCCCGTGAGCACGTCGTCGCCGAGCGCGCCGTCGAGCGAGTCGTCGCCGCTGCCGCCGATCAGAGTGTCATTGCCAATGCCACCCAACAGTGTCGCCTGACCGGTGAAGGCCGAAGCATCCAGCTTGTTGGCTCCGTCGCCGCCGGTCAGCAAGGCTTGCTCAATCCCAGCCAACGAATCCGTTCCGAGGCCAGTTAGTCGGCTGTTGGTCAACACGAACGTGACATCGCCGGTCTCCGTGAGGCAGTCCGTTCCGCCACCGCCTCGCAACGCATCGTTCCCGGTGCCGCCGCTAATCGTCTCTGCGAAGTCCGAGCCAGTGATGGTGTCGTTGCCATCGCCGCCCGAAATCAGGATCTGCGTCAAATGCGAGTACAGGCTGCTCGACAAGCCGGCGAGGTTGATCGTGTCACCTTTCGAGCCGCCCGTGAATGTCAGCGAACCGACCGTTGTGGGACTGGCCAATGGTTGCAGAACTCCGCCGATTTTGACTTCGAGTTGGCCATTCACGACACGAACCATCAGCACAGAGTTGCCAGACGCCGCGTAGGTCAGATGCTGATAGGCCGCGACGTCGAACATTTGATCGTTCGATGGTTCGGAGTTTGGCAGCGCGTTGCCGGCGGTGTCGGTGATGTCTTGCGTCGCCGAAAGGTTCAATCCGACCTGGCCATTGAAATTCGCCAAGTCTCCGCCGGAGATTGTGACATCGAACGACTTGCCTCCCGAACCGCTGACGCCACTCAGTCCGGTGACTGTTGCCGTGGTTCCACCATTGACCGCGAAGTCCGTTGCATCAATGTTGAGCACCCCCTCGCTGAACGTCACGCGAAACAACAGCGACGACGGATTCTCCGGGGTTGAATCGTCGGACTGTCGCATGATCGACGCGACAGCCGGAGCGACGTTATCAACCAGATACGCGAGGTCTGTCAGCGGTTCCGCAACAGCGAGGGCATTTCCCGCAAGGTCACTGACGGTCGGAGAGCCACTCAGGTTCAGTCCGACGAGGCCGTTGAAGCTCGCCAAGTTGCCGCCTGAAATCGTCACGTCGTACTGTGTGCCACGCGAGCCGACAACCAGAATCGCTCCCGTCACGGTCGCGGTCGTCGAACCCGCGACCGCGAAATCGGCAGCATCGACGTCGCTGACCTGCTCACTGAACGTCGCGCGGAAAATCAGCGCGTCCGCGTTCGTTGGACTGGTGCTTGGAGTCTGCCTCGCGAACGAGAGCATGGTGGGAGCCGTGTTCTCCAGCGTGTAGGTCTGCTCGGCGGGAGGCTCGGCAACCGATAGCGCGTTGCCAACGCTGTCGGTGATGTTGTGCGTCGCACGCAGGTCCAAACCAACGATGCCCTCCAGGTTCGACAAATTGCCGCCGGAGACAGTCACGTCAAATTGCTTGCCGTTCGAGCCATTGACCGCCGTCACATTCGTGGCCATCGCCGTTGATCCGCTGACCGCGAAGTCGGCGGCATCCACGTTGAGCACCGTCTCGCTGAACGTCGCGCGGAACACGAGCGTGTCTG
>CAZILR010000021.1:0-19158 GCA_964539995.1 uncultured Planctomyces sp. | reverse complement strand
TTCACCCGGCAAGGTTTCGCCCGGCAAGAGTGATGCACCCGACACGGCGAGCGTGCAATCTGGCTTCGCGTTGGAGTTCGATGGCCAGTCGAGCCACGTTCGCGTCCCAACGCTGTCACGAAACGATCCCGGTCCCGTCACGATCGAAGCGTGGGTGCGAGTCAAAAATCCGAACACACCCGACGGAAAAGTGATCGCCATGTTGTCGGGCCAATTTCTTGCCCAAATCTCTTGGGATGGCAGCACGTTCTTTCTGAGGGAAGCCCTGACGGGGTCGACCAGAAACATGCCGGTCGAATTCGATCAATGGATGCACCTGGCCGTCGTCGTCGATGAGCGCGAGGTACGCCTCTACGGCGACGGAATTTGCCGCGAAAGACTGCCGCGAGAGACCACCCGACTCAACGCTCCGTACAAATTCGATGGCTTCTGGCTCGGAGCACATCCCACCGATGACAACAAAATCTTCTGGCACTTCACCGGCGAGCTCGACGAAATCCGAGTCTCGAAGACCGCTCGGTACTTGGAAGACTTCCAGCCGCAGTCCCGTTTTGAACCCGATGCCAACACGCTCGCACTCTATCACTGTGACGAAGGCGAAGGCTCCAAACTCCTCGACTCCTCTGGCAACGACCATCACGGCGAGATCGTCTCCGCAAAGTTCGTTCGCTCCCCCGTCGTTCCGCAACGAGCCGTCCCGCAGACGCCGTTCGAGTGGCCCACCTCGCCGGACTCTGTCTGGTCCGAGCCGGAGAACCTCGGCCCGAACATCAATTCGGGCGCGGCGGAAGATCATGCGTGCGTGTCGGCCGACGGGTTGCAGTTGATCTTCGTTCGCCGGGAGAACGGAGTCTCCAGTTTGTGGTGGAGCGTGCGAGCTACGCCAGCGGACTCGTGGAGTGTGGCTCAACGAATGCCCGACGGAATCAATTCGACTCAGCATGAGCTGACGCCGTTCTTGTCGGCGGACGGATTGTCGTTGTGGTTCGCGTCGAATCGAGACGGCGGTTCGGGGCGATCCGATTTGTATGTCGCCCGGCGCGAGACCCCAGACGGTGCGTTCGGCCCCGCGATCCCGCTCGGCACGGAGATTAACACGGCTCAAGACGAGACCAGCCCGTTTGTGTCGGCCGACGGCTTGACGTTGCTGTTCGGTCGCGGAGCCCCTCGGATGATTTATCAATCGACCCGGCCGAATGTTGATGTTCCGTTTCCTCAGGCGACCGAACTGGCCAACGTGAACTCTGGGAAATGGCAAGAATTCCCGCGTCTGACGCGAGACGGATTGCACCTGTTGTTCGTCGGCTCAACCATCAATGTCACCGACCAAGGACTGGTCATCGCGTCACGAGAAAAAATCACCGATGACTTCGCCCCGCCGCAAAGCCTCGGCAAGATGTTTCGCACGGGAGTCGTCTCTGGACCGTCGCTGTCGGGTGACGATTCGGCCATTTACTTCTCAGCCAAACGCGCGGGCCTCACTCATCACGACCTGTGGGTGACCCGCCGCGTGCCGAAAGGCACGAGCGGTGACAACACGCGCGTGACGGATGCCAACGGCCAGCCGCTTCCGGCGATCGCTCCGTTCGGATCGAAGTCCGCGCGCGAGTTTCAAGAGGCGTGGGCCAAACATCTCGGCACGACGGTTGAGACGACCAATGCGGTCGGCGCGAAGATGATCCTCATCCCGCCGGGTGAGTTCCTGATGGGTGCTCCCGATTCCGACTCCGATGCGATGCCTCAGGAAAAACCGCAGCACAGCGTCACGCTGACGAATCCGTTTTTCATCGGAGCGACGGAAGTCACGATCGCTCAGTTTCGGAAGTTCGTCGAAGCGACCAAGTACGTCACCGAGGCCGAGCGCGATGGAAAGGGAGCGTTCGATGTCGGCTCCAAGAATCGACGCCCGAACTACGTCTGGAACAAGCTGGTCGAAGTCGGACTCGATAGCTCCGACGAGCACCCCGTTCGCTGCGTCAGTTGGGAAGATGCTCGCCAGTTCTGCGAATGGCTCGGCAAAGCGGAAGGTCGCGAGTACCGCTTGCCGACCGACGCCGAATGGGAATTCGCCTGCCGAGCCGGCACGCGGACGCGGTACTCGTTCGGTAATGAGTTTGATCCGCTTCAAGTCAGCGGCACCAACGGAAGTCCGTTGTCACCTGTGGCTCGGTTCCCGGCCAATCCGTTCGGCCTGTTCGACATGCACGGCAACCTGAACGAAATCTGTTGGGACGCCGGCCGCACTTTCACAGCCGACGCCATGCGCGATCCCATTGGTTCCCTCGATCTCAGCACTCCCGCTGTCGTTCGCGGCGGTGCCGTCAGTTCGTCCCCCGCCCGCCTCCGCTCCTCGCAGCGCTACATCACCGACTCCCGCCGCTCCCCCGAATCCAACTTCGCCACCTACGTCAAAGGCTTCCGCGTCGCTGCTTCCGTGGAGTCCGCCATGCCTCGGACGAAAGTGGATGCTCAAGCGAGACTGCCAAAACTGGAATTCGGCGAGCAGTTGCTCTCCGTGAAAAATGCTGCCGGACTCAAGCTGGGGGATCTTGATGGTGACGGCGATCTCGATCTGTTTGTGGCGACGCTGAAGGCTCCCTGCATGATGCTTCGTAACGACGGACGCGGCCACTTCACCGATAGCGGCCAGCAACTGGGGGACAACGCCAGCTTCGCGGTCGCGCTGGGTGACTTGGACGGCGACGGCGATCTGGATGCCTACGTCTGCAACTCCGACGACCAAGAAGACGCGATCTGGCTGAATGATGGTCGCGGCACATTTCAACGCTCGCCGCAATCGTTTCCGCCCGGCATGTCGAACGATGTCGCGCTGGCGGATGTCGATGGAGACAAAGACCTCGACATCGTCGTCTCTAACTTCAGAGGCCCCGTCACGATTTGGAACAACGACAAATCGGGTCGCTTCACCAGCCAGCAAACGATCGAACGGAGCGGTAACACCGGTGTCGCGCTCGGCGACCTGGATCGCGACGGCGATGCCGACCTCGTGATGACCAGCATCGGTGGTGATAACCGCGTTTGGCTCAATGACAGTCAGGGGCACTTCACCGACAGCGACCAGCAGATCGAGCTCGTCGAAAGTACCTCGGTGGCCATTGGCGATCTCGATCGGGACGGCGACTTGGACTTGTTCATCACGGCGCACCACGGCAACCAAGCCTGGTTCAACGACGGCAAAGGCCACTTTCAAGCCAGCGAGCAACAACTCGGCGACGGCACCTGCGAAGCGGTTGAGCTACTGGACCTCGACGCCGACCACGACCTCGATGCCGTTTCCATCGGCAGTGGATTTGGGATCGCGACACCGCGAACGGTGTGGCGCAACGACGGCAAAGGCCGCTTCGCAAAACAGGCGACAACGCTGAAGACCGGCCGCACGCAAGCTCTGGCCGTCGGCGATCTCGACGGCGACGGAGACCCCGATGTCGTCTTCGGAAACTTCGACGAGCCTGCTGAAGTCTGGCTCAATCCGTCGAACCAATCGACAATCCCGTGATGTCGGATGGTCGCCCTGGCCGTCGCTTTCTTGCTTTCGCTTGATTCCCTCCAGCGGGAGACGGCCGAGGGTGGCCATCCTAGAATTCTGCAAAAAATTTGGCCGGGTTGACGCACGGAATACGCATATCTCTCTAGGACCGTGTCGTTCGCCGAGTGAATTGGAGCTTGCGAACGAGAAACTGCTCGAAAATGTGTCTGCACCATGATGACTTCCATCGAACAAATTGCTGACGAATTGCTGCGGAACGGCTTGTTGGACGACGAGTCGCTCGGCGAGTCGTGTCATGCGCTGGAGAGGCGCGGCGACGAGATCACTGGGCCGAACCTGCTGTCGCTGTTGACGGCGGAGGGGAAGCTCACGCCGTATCAAGCCGAGCAAGTGGGGAACGGGCGGGCGAATCAGTTGATGATTGGGAATTATCTGGTGCTCAGCAAACTGGGCGAGGGGGGCATGGGGACCGTCTTCAAGGCTCTGCATCGGCGGATGCAGCGGGTCGTGGCGGTGAAGGTGATTCGGAAACAAGTCGCCACACTCGACTTCATCAACCGCTTCCGCCGCGAGATTCAACTGTCGGCGCGGCTGAATCACCCCAACGTTGTGATCGCGTATGACTCGGACCATTGTCCGCTGGGTGACTTTCTGGTGATGGAGTACGTCGAGGGAACCGACCTGAACGAGACCATGCGTCGAGTCGGTACCTTGAGCATCGCCGAGGCGGTTTCGGCCGTGCGGCAGGCGGCGCTGGCGTTGGGTTATGCGCATCAGCAGGGGATCGTGCATCGCGACATCAAGCCGGCGAATTTGCTCCGCGACGTCAACGGTTGCGTGAAGGTCGTTGATCTTGGTCTGGCTCGTGTGTCGGAGTGGGAAGGGGCGAAAGGGACGGAGTTGACGAAGTTGGGAGCGATCGCAGGGACGGTCGATTACATGTCGCCGGAACAGGCGGATAACCCACTGACGGTTGATTCACGCAGCGACATTTACAGCTTGGGCTGCACGCTATTTTACCTTCTCACGGGCGGGCCAGTGTTTACCAAGTCGAGTCTGGTCGGTCGCTTGATGGCTCACCGCAGTGATCCACCGCCGAATCTGTCGGTCGTGCGCAGTGATGTCCCCGTGTTGCTGGATGCGATCTTTCAACGGATGGTCGCCAAGTCTCCGGACGACCGCTTTGCCTCGATGGACGAAGTGGTCACGGCGCTGGACGCCTTGAATCGGCCGCAACCTGGCTTCGAGTCAACGCAGGTTTTTCGGAAAGCCGTCCGCGATCAAAGGTCGCTGGATCAGGCGAGAGTGCTGGTTGTCGAAGAGTCGCGTCTGCAGGCCAACATGATCGGCAAGGTGTTGAACGAGATCGGCGTCGCGGACGTGCAAGTCTGCAAGTCGGGACAAGAAACGCTGGAACGGTTGAAGACGCTGTCGCCGCAAGTCCTACTGAGCAGTATGAGGTTGTCCGACATGAGCGGCCTGGAACTGGCCGCTCGAATTCGTGACACGCTGCGTTGGCTGGAAATGGGGATCGTCCTGATGAGCAGCGACGACTGGACGACGGAACGCCGCAAGTCCGCCGAAAAGTTGGGGCGATTGCTAGTGCTCAAGAAGCCGTTCGATGCCGCCGGTCTGCAGCTCGCCATCGAACAGGCCGTGCAGAACAACACGCGGGACCAACAGCCGTTGGATGGATTGAGCGACCTGCGAGTGCTGGTCGTCGATGACAGCCGTCTCGCCCGCCGGCATGTGCAGGACACACTGTCCGATCTCGGTTTCAAGCGATTCACCGAAGCGGATGACGGAGACACGGCCGTCAACGCGCTCCAGCAAACGCGGTTTGATCTAGTCGTCACCGATTACAACATGCCACGGATGGATGGCCGGCAGTTGATCACGCACATTCGCCAGCAAAGCACGCAACGGGACGTCCCGATCGTCATGGTCACGACCGAATTCGATCCGCAAAAGCTGGCACCGATCTATCAACTGGGAGTCTCGGCCATCTGCAACAAGAGCTTTGAACGGGAGTTGGTCAGGAACATCGCGATTCAGTTGTTCGCGTGACGCCGGCCCGACATTTAACTAACCCGAAGCGTCAGCGAGGGCGAACGCTGCACAAGACGATGCCTGCAGATTCGCTGTTTCCTGACACGATCATGGTTTCTTGGAGCGTCCGCCCTCGCTGACGCTTCGGGTTGGTGGGATGTGTTCCACGACGGCAACGGCCCGGCATAACCGGGCCGACTGGCACGTTCTTCGGCACGGTTGGCCAAATGCTGGTGGATGACAACTGCATTGTGGAGCACGCTCGTTGCCGATGGGTAACGTCTTGCTCCAACTGACCCGAAGCATGAGCGATGGCGAGCGCTTCAAAAACGAGGAGTTCAAAGTTCAGTGAAGCGTCCGCCCTTGCTGACGCTTCGGGTTAGTTTTTTTCCAAACGATTCAGGCTGGCATGAGTCACGATCAGGAATACCTCCGAGAATTCGTCGTCGAGACCCGCGAGGGTTTGGATCGGATCGACAATTTGTTGCTCGCGCTGGAGGCGGCACCTGGCGACACGAAGGAACTGGATGCGGTCTTTCGAACATTGCACACGCTCAAAGGGAACGCGGGTTTTCTGAACTTGCCGAAGCTGGCCGAGCTGGCTCATGCGGGTGAGACGCTGTTGAGCAAACTGTCCGGCGGCAAGCTAACCTTCAATGCGGACATCGCCGACGTGTTGCTGCGATTGATCGATGCGCTGCGGAGCATTCTCGCCGTTGTGGAGTCGACGGGCAGCGAGGGAACTTCGGATCACGATGCCTTGCAACAAGAACTCAACCAGTGGACCGCCGCGGCTCAAGGTGCCCCGGCCATCCCGGTGATTCCACGGCGTCAGCCACCTCCCGCAGCTAGTCCGATCACCAGCCCGCCACGAAGAGGCGATGCGCCTCCAATTCCTGTGGAATTGCCGCACAGCGAATCGACGATTCATCAGGTGCCAGCAGCGCCTCAGCAGCCGACACGCGCCGCCGTTCTCACAACACCAAAAGCGGATCTGCCGAAAAGCCCCGAACCGCTTGCCTCGAACAACAGCGCCCGCCTAGACAGCGATTGGTCGGTCTCCGCCATCGGCAGCAAGGCGGACCCCCTGGAGTCGTCCACGTTCATTCGCGTGCAGATCGATCAGCTCGACGACTTGATGAACCTCGTCGGTGAGTTGGTGTTGGCTCGCAACCGGATCGTGCAGATCGCGGCGACTCGGCCAGACGACGAAATGACGGAGCCGATTCAGCGACTGCATCGCCTGACATCCTCGCTGCAAGACGGGGTGATGCGGACGCGGATGCAACCGGTTCGCAACGCCTGGCGGAAGTATCCGCGGATCGTGCGTGACCTCGCCAAGCAATGCGGCAAGGAATGCGATGTCACCCTGCAAGGGGGCGACACGGAGCTCGACAAGTCGATGCTCGAGGCGATCGCCGATCCGCTGGTGCATCTGGTGCGGAACGCCGTCGATCACGGCATCGAGAAGCCGTACCTCCGCAAAATCAAAGGCAAGCCAGAGACCGGCCGGTTGCTCGTGCGAGCATTTCAGGAGAGCGGGCAAGTCCACATCGAAGTTTCGGACGACGGTGCGGGAATCGACCTGGAACGGATCCGCCAGAAGGCGGTCGAAGTGGGATTGATCTCGGCGGACAAAGCGCAGTTGATGTCGGTCTCCGACTTGCAGAACTCTGTGTTTCTGCCCGGATTCACCACGGCCGATCGAGTCACCAATTTGTCCGGTCGCGGCGTGGGCATGGATGTGGTCAAGACGTGCATCGAACAAATCGGTGGCACGATCGAACTGCAAACTCGGAAAGATGTCGGCACGACAATTCGCCTGACCGTGCCGCTGACGCTGGCGATCGTCCCGGCGATCATGGTCTTCTGCGGATCACACCGATTCGCGATTCCGCAGATCAACGTCGTTGAAATGCTGCGTCTGAGGGGCGACGAACAACAACAAGCCTGCGCCCAATTTCACGACACGCCCGTCCTGCGTCTGCGCGGCGAACTGCTGCCGATGGCGGATCTGTGCGCGAAACTCGGAGTCGAATCGCGATTCGATCGCTCGACACTAACCCGAAGCGTGAGCGAGGGCGAGGGCGAGCGTTCCACAGCGGCACCGATTCCAAGTCTTTCGGAGCGCTCGCCCTCGCTCACGCTTCGGGTTAGTGAGCCGCTTGCCGAACGAGATGCGCTCGACATCGTCGTCCTCAAGACCGGCACGCGGCGATACGCGCTGCTGGTCGATGAAATCGGCGACGCTCAGGAAATTGTCGTCAAGCCTCTGGGAGACCTGTTCACCAGCCGGATCGAGTACAGCGGGGCCGCAATGATGGGGGATGGCACAATCGCCATGATTCTCGATGTACTAGGGATCGCGCGCAGCACCGGATTGCTGACTTCTGAGCAAACGCTGCTGGACCACTCGGTCACCGAACAGGCCGCCGTTCCGCAGTTGGAAGAACAAGTGCTGATCTGCCAAGTCGATGGCGAGCGTCAAATCGCCTTCGGTTCCGTAGTTTGCGGATTGGTCGTTTGACTTTTCAGCCAAAATGCCTTTGTAGTGCGTGTCTTACAGCGATTTGAAGGTTGTTGCAAACCATCGCAAATCGCAGCAAACAATAGCCGTAATTAGCAGTATGACGCACTTTTCTCCGTAGGTTTTCCGTAGAAACTGAGCGGAGCCAGGAAGCTGAAAATGGTGCGTCGGCAATGAGGGAATTGGTGGCCCTTGCCGAGCTGGCGGAAGAGCTGACAGCATCGATCAGGCGCGACGCCGGTCGCTCACTGCGACGCATCGGACTCGCTTGCGGGCATCAATGACGGCGTTGATTAGGCGTGTCTTGGGTCGCTCCCAACCAGCCTCATTCGGTCGAAAAACCGAGCGGCGTTTGCGACCATCCAGGGCGCACATAGCGCTGTTCAACGAATGTGTCAGACTCCACCTCAATAGCGAGTTGCGACAATAGCATGACCGCCAAAATCTTCCACCCACTGCTGGCGCTGATCGCGTCGGCCAGCAACAACGAGCTCGCGAAGTACGTCGAATTTCTGAAGGAGGAGAACAAGATTCTGCGGGCACGCATTCCCGGCCAGGTTCACACGAAGCCGGATGAGCGTTCGCGGCTGATCAAGTTGGGAAAGGCGCTGGGCCAGGCCATCGAGGAGTTGATCACGCTTGTTGCGCCTTCGACGTTCTACCGCTGGTGCCGAGAAGAAGACTCCGGCAAGAAGAAGGCGAATCCCAAAGGTGGCCAACGCAAGTCGCGTGAGATCCGTGAATTCGTCATCGAAATCGCGAAGACGACGGGCTTCGGATACACGCGCATCATCGGTGAGCTGCGAAAGGTCGGGATCAAAGGGATCAGTCGGCAGACCGTGCGCAACATTCTCAAAGAAGAGGGCATTGTCCCGGGGCCGGATCGGACCTCTGATTGCTGGGAGAACTTCCTCAAGCGTCACGCCGAGACTTTGTGGGCCGTCGATTTCTTCTCGGTCAAAACGGTGACGACCAAGGGCCTGCGAGACATGTATCTGCTGGCGTTCTTGTGCCTCTCCACTCGCGAAGTCATCGTGTCGTCGGCGACCGAGCATCCGAATTCCGCCTGGGTGGTCGAGCAGACCAAGGAGTTCCTCGACCAGACGATGAACCGCGAGCAGAAGCCATCGATCGTGATGCACGACCGTGACACGAAGTTCACCAGAGAATTCACGGCGACATTGAAGGCCGAAGGCGTCCGGACAAACGTCTTGCCCATCGCCGCGCCTAATTTGAACGGCAGGGTCGAAAGGTTCGGACAGTCCCTAAAGTACGAGTGCTTGTTCAAATTCATTCTGTTTGGCAAACGACATTTGGACTACGTCGTGGCGGAATGGGTCCAGTATTACAACACTCGACGCAGTCACATGGAGCGTGGTCATCTGCCGCCGATTCGCAAGCGAGCGCCGAAATCTGTCCGCAAGCTGTCACGCGACAAGATCGAGGTCCGGTCGTACGTCGGTGGGCTGGTGCAATCGTTTGAGAGGAAAGCGGCGTAGCTCCCACAGTGGGTCTCCGAATCTGGGCAACGCTGGTCGCGAGGATTATGGAAGATGTCCACAACTCGTTGGGATGAAACTTGGCATCGACTTCTAAATTGGACCAACGGCCAGGCACCGTCTGAGCGATTGGGTGCGCAGATCCTCTCGAGCGAAGGGTTTGAGGGACTCGACCCAGCACATCCGCTCGGCGGAAGAGACGGAGGTCAGGACGCGGTATGCACAAAGGCGGGAAAGCGTTGGATAATGGGCGTGTATTTTCCTCGCGGTCAGCAGTCCTTTCGAGATATCGAGGAGAAGTTCACTGACGACCTCAAAGGGGCAATGAAAAACCAAGCGGAAGGATTTGCGTTCGTTACGAATCAAGAACTGCGTCTCGCAGAAAGACGGACTCTCATTCAATGTTGGCCCGACGACGTTGAACTGTTTCACTTGGAACGACTGACAGCAATTCTCGACACGCCGGCGATGGCAGAGGTCCGGAAGCAATTCTTGGGCATTGATTTCGATGATCGCACGCAGGGGGGAAGGGGCGGCGATGCTGAGGCAAGGTCGGGCGGTAGCGCCGTTGGTGGCACGGGCGGCGAGGCAGGACCATTCGGTGATGGTGGACGCGGCGGGAATGCAATCGCATTCGATGGGACCAGCTTAGCCATCGGGGGTAATGGCGGCCGGGGTGGCGTGGGTTCTGGTAGTCCGGGTGGGGACACGACGGGGTCCGTAGGTGACACCGTAATCGGCGGCGACGGCGGCGAAGCCCCACAGCCGGACGGTCGCGGAGGTCGTGGTGGAAGAAATCGCGCCGTCGAGCTGTTGGGGATGGCTCATGCAATGCCAAGGCTGTCTGATGGTCGCTCTCCTGGCGAGGGCGGTCGCGGTGCCAACAGTCCCGGGTACGATGGCAAAGTCGCAACGGTCAAGTCCTTGCTGGGCGACTATTACAATCAACAGCCGACGCCAATTTCATTTTCAGATAGGCACGCCGCGGTTCCGTTGGATTGGCTTAACGCGTGCTTACTTCAAATGGGAGTTCCGTGGCGGGTTCAGCTTGAGGAGGGGGAGTTTACATTCGTCGATTGCTCCAAGTTCGCGTCCGAGAGCTTTATCAAGTCCGTAGCAGAAACGGTCACTCGCATTCCCTCACGGCAACCTGAAGCCGTTCCAAAGGGAATCTCGCTGATTACATGCCAGCGGATCGAGTGGAAAGAGGCTGCGCAGAACAGGGCCTTTCCGCGGGATTTCACTTCCACCGTCGACGCATTCGATTTCGAGCGATTCCCGGAGGAATGTCCAACATTCGCCGCGTATGTGCTGGTCTCGGGTTCTGGGACTTTGGAACTCTCGCTCCGTTTCGATGCGCCAAACCAAGAAACTCTTTGGGAAAGGAAGCTCATTGCCGCCCACTGGGGAGAAATCGGAGCTTGGGAATGTTCGCTCACCGTCGCCGAACTGCGAATACCGACGCCCGGCATTTACAGCTTTCGGCTCAGCTATGGCAACGATGTACTGCTTGAACGACCAATTGTTTTTCGCCTACGCGAAGCGAAGCCAGAGGTTCCGATCGAAAAAGGTCCGACGTAGGGGCGCGTCGTGTGTCACCGAAAGCGTGACCGTGCCTCAGACAGCACCGAGCAAGATCGTTACTCAGGCGATGGGCGATCACGAAGCTGGTGCGCCGCGCATGAGTTGACTGAGGCTTTGCCGAATGAGACGCTCGTTGTCGGTGTCGAGATTGCTAGGCGCGTTAGCCCAAGCTGCTCGCCATCAGGCAGGCCGAAAGCCAAACCGCTTCTTCAGGTGCGAGTATCAATCCAGGCACTTCCCCATCGACGACCGAGAACGCCATCCAGCCAGCGTCCCCGGAATAGACCTTGGCTTCTTTGGTGTCGTGACGGCAAACAAACAGCGACTGCTCTCCGTATCGGTTCTCAAAATAGCTGTGGTAGATATTGGGATCGTTTCCGTCGATCTGCGGTGGATCTTCACCGCTGACGTGATGATTCGAGACCGTAAACAATGACGTCCTTCCTGGCTGGTTCATGAAGCGTTACCCCGGTGTGACATGATTGACCGTGTTGCGGCAAACTCAACGCGCACCTCGCACGACGGGCCTTGCTCAAGACGAATGCTCTCAGGGCTTGTTTTCCGGCGGGGATCTTGGGGGCGGGCGGCGAAGACGATCGCTGGGCGTGCCAGCACGAGGTGGGCCGGTAACCGTGACGAGCCAACTGCCGTCTTTCAATTTCACCGCGCCGGGATCGGCTCCGGGCACCGAGGGGAACTCACGGTCGAGCGTCCACGATTGACCGTCCGCGCTGCGCGCCATCCACATGCCGCCGGGGCCGCCTGTGCCGATGAAGCGGATCGACTCGCCATCCGACAGCGCGTTGCCCAGCCAGTGGCGACGGCCTTCGATGCGCACATCGCGCTGTCGCTCGAACGTCAGTCCGTCCGAACTGGTCGCGTGATTGCCGACGCCGTCGGGAGCACGCTCGCCAATCGGCGCGCCGGGCTGGCCGACAGTTCCGTTGTCGGGAGCGAACAGATGAAACGTGTCTCCGTGCCGCACCACTGCGCAGTCGATGACCGGTCGGCCCGCGATGCCGAAACGCACGCCCGGTTCAAATGAGAAGTCGAGGCCGTTGCTTGAAATCGCCGAATGAATCTCCGGCCGGTCCTCGTTGGGCCGCCACTGCTTGAGCGACGTGAAATACATCCGCACGCGGCCGTCCGACAACGGCACCAGCGTCGGGTCAAATGGCAATCGCATTCCTTCCGGCAAACCGGTCAGCCGGATGACTTCCGGTCCCGACCAAGTCCGGCCTTCATCGGACGAAAATCGCACGGCAACTTTGTCAAAGTCCGCCGCGTTGTCTTCGGGAAAATGCTGATGCGCCACCATCAGTCGATCATCGCGCAGCCGCGCGACCGTCGAGACTCCCGCGCGGGGAAACGTCTCTAACTTCTCGGAGGTTCCGTTTGGGGCCGCTCGATAGACCAAGATGTCCTGATCCCACGGGCCAGGCCGACCGGCCGGCGGTCGCGGCCGATCGCGCTCGTTCGGCGGCGCGGAGTTTCGACGCGGCTGACTGCCGCCGTCCCCTCGCAGCTGAACATCCTGCGAGATGCCTTCGCGCGAGCCGTTGGCCAGCGCGAGCCAAGCAATCATCAACAGCATCAATTGGCGTTTCATCGCGTGGTCCTATTCGATCGAGCGTTCGGTGCCTCGTTTGGTATCCCGGGATTCAGGTGTTGAGTCCGATTTCGATCGTGCTTCAGTGGACGGCCAGATGTTCGATCTGTTCGACTTCATGGGGGTCCAGGTGGAAATTCAAGACATCAAGATCCGCTCGCATGTGATCGGCGTCGGTGGTCCCCGTCAGAGGCAGAATGCCGACATCAAGAGCGAACCGGAAGACAATCTGGCTGACGGTTCGATCGTGACGTCTGGCGATCTGGGTCAATTCGGGTCGAGCCAGCACTTCGCGATTGGCAGTCAGCAGCGAAAAGCCCTGATAGACAATTTCATGAGCGGAGCAGAACTCACGGATGCGCCGATCCCAACCTCGAACTGCGTAGCAACGGTTCTGGACGAAGCTCGGTTGGATTCGTGCCTCCTGGCACAATGACTGGAGCTGTTCGATTGAGACGTTGCTTACTCCAAGCAGATGCGTTCGGCCGCTATCGTGGATGGCTTCCATCGCACGCCATGCCGCCCAATCATCGGGAGCAAGACCCACTCGCTGCGAGGGACCGTGCAGCACATAGGAGTCGATGACCTCGGTGCCCAAGTGCTTGAGCGAGCTGGCGAACGACTGCTCCACCTGAATCCCGATGGGAGCCTCCGGATCGTACGGCAGTCGATGGTCCTGCCCGCGCTGGAAGGTGAATTTGGTTTGCAAGAACAAGTCATCGCGGGTCACCAAACCCCGCGCGATCGACGCCGAGATGGCCTGCCCAACGGCAGCTTCGTGGTAATGCCGCCGTTGATTGGCAGTGTCGATCCCGCGAAAGCCCTGCTGCAAAGCCAGCTCGGTCAAACGCTGCGTCTCGTTCTCCTTCCACGCGGTTCCGTACAGGAACTGCGGAATTTCAACGCCGACAGAATTCGTGCTTTGAGGCGGCATGTGCAAGTTCACCGACACTGACAAGATCGGATGTCATCCAGGAAAGTGGCTCAATCTAATCGCGGCCGGGGCTGGCCGTCATCCACTCGAAGCAGTCTGTCGATTTCCCGCTGAGTCCAGACGCCTTTGCCGGCAAGCACTCGTAGTCCAATCGCACGCGATCGTAAGTCATCGCCAGACGTGGCAAATCGTCGCAACAGACAGCACGATGTTGCTCAATTCTCACGAATCGCTCTGCACACATCTTGAGCCGCACGCAAAGGCATCGCTTGGCCATGACGACACGCAAACAAATTAGGCAAGTCCCGGAAGTCGAATTGAATCGGCTCTCGGCAACTCTGCGGAAGAATTTCAGCATGGGCCAGGAAGCAATCAAGGTGCCGTTTCGTGCCAAGGGAGCACTGCGGATGCTGGCTGAGAAATACAAAGTCACGAGCGATCATCTGCTCAAGGCCCGCCGATTCGTAGAGCTTCTTTCAAACAAGAGAAGCCTCGAATTGCTGGCTCGAAAACGCACGAACCAAGTTGCTCCGCTGAACCTTGAGAAACGACCTGCTCGGCCAAAGCGCAAGAAGAAGGACACTCGCCTGAGTTGGGCGCATGTCAGGCATCTCGTTTCTGTGGCGGATCATGCTCGCCGCTACCAACTCTTGAACGACGCTGTCCGGCTCCATTGGAGCACAACTCAATTGATTGACGCCATTCAGGTTCGAGAGGGGCGGACGAGACGCCCAAAGGCGGGAGGGCGACCACCAATCAAGCCAACGACGGTCGAGGAAGGAATGTTGCGATTGCAGCGGCTTTCGGAGAAATGGTCCGCCCTGTATCAGCCGCCTATGAAATCGGATTCCACTGAGAAGTCCCCTGCTTCATTACCAGCACAATTGGCTCCTCCAGCATTGAAGCAACGAATCAAGGATTTCTTTGCGGTTGATGGCGTCGCGGATTCCACGTCACAAGCTCTGAAGGAACAAGTCAAGGGGCTCCTGGAGGCATTCACTGACCAAGCCGATGAAATCGGCGAAGTTGTCGCTGCCATCGAAGAATGGAAGGCGAGACCGGACAAGAAGCCGCGTGCCAAACTCAAGCGATTGCCGACCAAGCCTCGGCGTCGATGACTGCCCACCACGCGAGCAAAATGGACGGGCTGGCGAGTAAGGGACGTACTGTTGACTGACATTGCTCACTGGGAAGCGGACGGTAGAATCCCCCACCAAACGGAGGCGTGGAACCTTGCAAACCCGTCCTGTCTAACATCTTTTGGAGAGCATTGAAGCCGACCTCCTCCATCCTCACCTGTGCGTATTGCCGGGGTTCTAATGCAGCCTTGGTACGCTGTGGCAAAGCTGTTCTTTCTGCCTGAAATCGACCACGGAGGATTCACATGACCGATCAGGTGCCAAGCTCCCCGGCCGCTTCCGTTTCACCGACAGCGGCGACCACTAATCCTACCGCTGCGGTCGTAGCGCCGGCTCCGCCGCCATCAACTACAACGATTCAATTGAGCAATGACCCATCTCCCGGAACTGTGATCTACACGATGTCCGAATAAAGAAGTTCACTTGAGAGGGACAAATCCAATGGCAGACCAACAACTGCCGGCCGCGACAGGGGGAACATCACAAAATACCCCTAGTGCTGTCACGCCACCGCCTCCGCCGCCATCAACAACGACCGTTCAAAACACCGGCGCGCCGATCAGTATGGAATCCCGGCGATAACTCAGTCCGAATGTTTGTTTTGTTATTCAATCAGGAGTAAAGGGATGGCAAACCAACAAGATCGGCCGGCTCCAACTGGGACGATACCGCCACCGACTGTAGTCGTGGCAAATGCCGACACTCCTATGAAAGTGCCGCCGCCACCATCAACCACAATAGTCCAACGCAACGCAGGTCCGACTACAAAACGTAACTGACGGCGAACTGAGAAGCTCATGCAAAGGAAATAACTTCATGTCAGATCAGCAGCAGCCTGCATCGCCAGCCGGTACGTCACAAAGCAGTCCGGCTCCCGCAACGCCACCGCCTCCGCCATCAACTACTACTGTTACGAAGGCCGATGATTAACGTATCCAAACTGGCCATGTAATTCGACTGAGCCAGCCGAATACGCAAAGAAGAGCAATACCAGTGACAATCAATCGTCCTGCGGCCCTGAGTTGAAGAGCCTTCCAGTCATTGACAACTTGCATTCCGGTGGTCGCGCAATGAAGGCTTGCACTTAGCCAGGCTTTGACGTGCTTTGTGTTCTCGGTTCGTTCAATTGCCGCGTGTACTGAAAATGGCCCTTCGGTTCCGTAGTGCCATGACGCATTGCGGATAGCCTTCGGATACCCTGAATTTGCGAGAAAACACGGGCTTTCTGAAAGCGGTGATTCCCCGGTGAAAGCCTCAAAAGGGCAAAAACCGGGTACACTTTTCTGATCTGTACCCGGTTTTTGTGACCGCACCCCGCCGGCTGATGCTGCTCAATGTGACCGTTCTCGAAGCTGACGAAGGCATCTAAAAACGGCCCCTCAATGACTCAGAAAATTGCAGGCATCGGAGCGGCATTTCCAGATGTAAGCGGGGTACAACGAATCTGAAACACCCTCGATCATTTGATGTTGTGACAATACACCGATGACCAAGATTTTCCACCCACTGCTGACCCTAATCGCCTCAGCCAGCAACAACGAACTCGCGAAGTACATCGAATTTCTGAAGGCAGAGAACAAGATTCTGCGGGCTCGAATTCCCGGTCAGATTCACACCAGACCGGATGAGCGATCCAGGCTCGTGAAGCTGGGCAAGGCATTGGGCCAAGCGATCGAGGAACTCATCACGTTGGTGGCACCATCCACTTTTTATCGCTGGTGCCAAGAAGAGAAGTTCGGCAAGAAGACGAAGAATCCGAAAGGTGGACAACGGAAGCCACGAGAAATTCGAGAATTGGTCATCGAAATCGCGAAGACCACAGGCTTTGGTTACACCCGTATCATTGGCGAGATCCGAAAATTGGGGATCAAGGGAATCAGCCGGCAGACGGTCCGCAACATCCTCAAAGAAGAGGGCATCAAACCGGGACCGGATCGGAGTTCAGACTGCTGGGACAACTTCGTCAAGCGACACGCAGAGACGCTTTGGGCAACCGATTTCTTCTCGGTGAAAACGGTGACGACACGCGGCCTACGCGACATGTATCTGATGGCATTTCTGTGCCTGAGCAGTCGCGAAGTGATCGTGAGTTCGTCCACCGAACATCCGAACTCCGCTTGGGTGGTGGAGCAGACGAAGGTCTTCCTCGATCAAACGATGAATCGCGAACAAAAGCCGTCCATTGTGATGCACGATCGCGATACGAAGTTCACCAAGGACTTTACGGCAACACTGAAAGCCAAAGGAGTCCGAACAAACGTGCTTCCCATTGCCTCACCCAATTTGAACGGCAGGGTCGAAAGGTTCGTGCAAACCATAAAGTACGAATGTCTTTTTCGATTCATACTTTTTGGTCAACGGCACTTGGACCACATCGTTTCGGAGTTCGTGGACTACTACAACGGACGACGAAGTCACACGGAACGCGGACATCTACCGCCCATCCACGTCGTTCCAGAAGAGGTTCCCAAATTGAACCGAGATCAGATTACGATTCAGTCCTACGTCGGCGGGCTTGTGCAGTCGTTTGAGCGAAAGGCGGCGTAAAAGTACCGCAATGAGCGGCACACTCATTTTGTGCTCAGTAGAGTCCTATCAGCCACTACCACCGAGACAGCACATTGAAGCTAACTTTGTCCTACAAGCGTCCCTGCTGGATACGCCTTTACTTGGTACGAGAACGACGTTGGTTCATATTTCCAAACGGTTCCTGACCCAATCAACTTGTAGATCTCTACAGACACGGAAGGGTATGGCTCATTGAGCGGATCCTCTGGCACTTGAATCTCCAGTATTTGGAAGAAATTGCCATGCTGGTTTTGGTCTTGCATCGTGGACCCACAGATATACGCGTTGCAGAATCTTGAAAGAGGTTTGATCTTTGGTTCATGGCTGTGGCCGCCGAGCACGATTGATACACCACATTTATCAGCGGCGTGAACGAGATTCCTTGACCCAATTAGTTCAAGATCTCCCGAAGCAGTAAACGGATCAAAATGCACGGCCCATACAATGAGCGGCATAGGATCCCCTGCGGAAACGCTTGCTTTTTGCTCGGTTCTTGTCATCTGAATTAAATCAGTCAAGACATCCGGATAAAGGCGGCCTTGCCCAAACCAGCCCGAATTAGCACGGTTGGGACGCGATGCTAAAAACGATTGCAGCGTAAGGTCCGCACCAATCACAACCACATGACGCTGGCCGACTACGGCACTATCCCAGATTTTATACACACGACCGGTATTTGAGGCGTACTTGCTCGGAAGTGTTAACTTATGAGATTGAAACAACACTTCGAACTGATTGCTGGTCGGATAGCACAATGGCATTGTGCCGTACTTGTCATGGTTGCCTGGAATGATGCGTGGTGAGGCGGGTGCAAGTGTTGGGTGCCGGGCGGATGTTCGGTAGGGAATACCCGTTGCGGCATCCGTGCAGTAGGCGAACGCAGCCTTTATATCGTTTTGATCACCAGTAGATGCCAAATCTCCGGTTATTACAAGGGCATCCCACTTTTGTTGGCTTTTAAGCTGCTCCACGGCATCGGCAAATTTTTCCAGCAGGAAATCAATGTGAGTTAATTGACCCTGTTGAAAGTGCTGGACAGCTTGCTTCAATCGAGATCTTGATACGGCAGGCACTTTAGGCGTCGGATATTTCGTGTGCGGCGTACTTCCGATATGAAAGTCCGATGCGTGCAAGACTCTAAAGGTTCCTACCGAAGTCATCGTGTGCTCACTGGTGGATATGTCTTTATGGTGACTCTGTTGGCCTTATCGACACTCAACAAGAACGGGTTGTCGTCTGAATGGAGGCGTGAAACCCATCGCAAAAAATCCTTTGCGAGGTTTTCCATTGCTCGATTGAAAAACTCGCTTCGCGTGTCCAGGCCGTAGCAGCGTATGATCCGATGAACAATTTCGGGTGAGAATCCGGAGCCGTCGTAAACAACAACGTCATTCTGATGTCGAAATTCGGTACTGCTTGCAGCAGCCCCCATAGCTTGGAGTAGCCGCTCCGCCACGGCATGTCGGGCAATTCTAAGATTGCATCGACTTTTGAATCTTCGCAGCGGGTGGAGCAGAGATGAGTCGAGCCGCAGTCTGCCAATAAGGCCAGGCAATTGCGATCGAATCAAGAGCAGCACTGTGGTGAGCCGAACCGTGAATTCCATCAGCAGCCTTTGACAATACAGGAAGACAGAGCGTGATAGGATTAATGCGACTAGTACCGGCACCTTTGGAGATGCTAGGCGTCGCGACGCGAAGTTTCAACCTGAAGGCAATACCGCTGGGTTGGACTCGATGAA
>CAZILR010000020.1:0-19304 GCA_964539995.1 uncultured Planctomyces sp. | reverse complement strand
TGCGGGTCTTCGGCAGTGGCGACATCAGCCATCAGGCTGAGCCAAACAATCCCGCTCAAAACACGAAGCATCACCAGCAACCGCGACATGGGAAAGTCCTCGTCATCACCAATCATTGCTCACGACTTCGCGGCCATCGCGAGTCGATAGGCTGCGATAGGTGTTGTAGTCGATGTTGTTACTCAAGAATTTGACGTGGCCATCGGCCAGCAGGAAGTACGAGCCACCGGCATGCCAACTCGAGAAGTGCGTCTCGACCCCCGTGCCGGCTGGCAGATTCTGGGCACGGCTCAAGCCGATTTGCGTGCTGAGATAGTGCTCGCATTCGAGGCCGCCACAGATCGACCAACCCCAAGCCAAGTCCGACGGAATTCCGCGTTCACCCATCGCCAACGTCGAGGACGTGCCGTCGGAAATGTGCGAGAGCCGGATATTGCTACGAGAAAAGAACAGGCCCCGGCCGGCAATCGTGCTGCCGCAACCGCTGTGGACCGTGCCGCTCACACCGAGGTAACTGAAGGCGTACAGCTTTCCGCAGGTGTAGGTGGGGGTCGGCGGTCCGCTCGTCAGCAGCCGGTTCGAGTTGAGGTCTGACGGGCAGAACAAGAACGGCAGCGAAACATCGGCGGGATTCGGGAGATTCATCGCTTGCATCGCGATGATCTCGCTACAGCAGTTCTGATTGTTGGTGTTCGCCGTGCGAAAGAGTGGCGTCTTTTCCAACTGCGGCATCAGAGCCAGCATCATGCCCCAACTCCCGACGGAGGTGGGGTTCGAGCTACCCATCGGGAAGCAGCGACTCGAATCGTGGTAGTTGTGAACCGCAAGTCCGAGTTGCTTCAGATGATTCTGGCACTGCGAGCGACGCGCCGCCTCGCGTGCTTGCTGCACCGCTGGTAATAAAAGTGCGATCAAGACCGCAATGACCGCGATGACCACCAACAATTCAATCAGAGTGAATCCTCGGTTCGTCGATGCCCGCATTTCGACCTCCGGGGGGAAAGAACGACTGTTTGTTTCACGACGCTTGGCGTTGCAGCACGGTCATTAGCTCTCTAGGCACGATCTACTTGGAGTCTAAACGAAAATCTTCCGAGGCCGTTCCACTGTCGGGAACCTTGATCTCAAATTCCCACTGCATCTGCGGAGCAGGCTGACTTTGTCCCCGCTTCATGAGTTCGTCCTTTGTGAGCGACGTCATGACCGTCACTTTGTACGGCCCTGGTCCTGGACCGTCGTCACGCGTGAATTGGTAGCGTCCGTCGGTGATCGCGGTGTTGGCCGCAACGCCACGATGCCCTGCCGCCGGCACCAGCGAGATCGCCCCTTGCTTCACCGGTTGATCCCCCTGAGTCACCTTGCCGCTGAGGGGAATTCGAGTCGGGCCGTCGGCCCCGCAACCCGCCAGAACGAGCCAACCGCAAAGCATAGCCGCTTGACGACGTCGAATCGGCGATACCAATCGTTGCCCGTCTGACATCGGTTATCTGTCCTCAATCGGTCGCTCGAACCGCGAGCAGAAATTTGAATCACTCGGCACTGTGCGGCAAAAGATACTGCCTTATCGGTTGCGACGATAGGAGTTCTTTTTGCCGATTCGCGATCAGCTTAAAGGCGGGCAACCAACCGATCCGCGTAGCAGCAAGCTGCCCGCTTGCCCGCTGAATCGCCACAAGCTGGCTGCTTGGGACGACGTTTTAATCGGCCTCTTCGAGAATTGCTCATCCAGTGGAGCGTTAGTTTCGGTCGGTAATGATTGCTGTCGCCACCCGTGCGGCGGGGTCTGCATCCAGGTTATAGAGCCGACTTGACGACAACGTCAGCACAACCGACTTGGACACCGATGCCTTTTTGTCGTTGAGTGGAACCACGACAACGTCCACGAACGACTGGCCTGCCTGAATCTTGACGGATGAGCCGGTCAGACGGACGCCGTTCACGAAGAACTGATAGTTCGAGTTCAAACTGGCGGTTCCACCGCGGCTGAAGTTGACCGTCAAGGAACTCTCCAGGCTTCCGGTTCTGCTGATTCGGAAAGTGGCTGTGTCCGTAAGAACTCCCGTGGTTGGTTCGACCGCCGAGTTGTCGATTGCGGTGATCGAAACAATCGGCTCATTGTCCGCGAGATTGATCGTCGCGGAGTTGTTAGCGGGAATCGAGTCCAAGAGATAATTCACGGCCATGCCCAGTGCGAGCGAGATCGTCTCGTCCGATTCGGCGATAGAGTCATCTTTCGCGACGACGACCACATCGAGTGACGATTGCCCGGCGGGAATCACGACCGTGCGGCCGTTGAACGTGGCTCCATTCACGGACAGTGCGTAATCGCGGTTGATCGTCGCGGTGCCAGTTCGAGTCACGTTCACCGTGAGCGGTTCGGTCGTGTCTCCCGTTCGAGTGATGCGGAATGTTCCCGTATTCGTGGGTTGTCCGGACGCAGTTTCCGACGCCAGGTCATCGACGGGGGTAATCGAAACGACGGCGGTGCTGCCGATCACGGGACTGGAAATACTCAAACCTCCGCTGACGGGCGGATCGAAGTTGCCGACCATTGGAACGGAGACGTTGCTTCCGAATTGGGCGTAGAGATCAACTCCCAACGGCTTCGGAGAGAATTGATGATTCAGCGCCGCAGCCGTTCCGGGGACAGCAACTGCCGCAATGGATTGGAAAATGAAGAACTCGGAAGTGGACGTGTTGGGGGCGGCTCCGTTGCGGTTCGGAACCATCAGGCCAATGTCGGTGATGCCGTCGAGATTGAAGTCACCGGCGAATGGTCGTTCCAAGACTCCGGGGAACAACAGCGTCTGAGACATCGGCACGGCGGGGTTGTTGAAGTTGATCGTGTAGTCCGAGTTGCCATCCAGCACTCCGAGTGTGCCGTCGGCCGCAGTGGTGAGATCGAAGTAGAACGTATCCAACTGCGCGTTGTGGACGGCGAGATCGACCAGGCCGTCGCCATCGAAATCTCCGGTGATTGGCACGCCGCGCAGGTTGCCTACAAACGTGCGGTCGCCGGCGTCGATGTTGTTATTGTTGTTCGTGTCGAAGTACCACTTTTTGCCATCGAACAGACCGATCTCGTCACCGACGTGAGCCGGATTGAAATCGCCGGAGATCGGCGTGCCGTTGACTTGCAGGCCGCTGAGCACCGAGTAATCCGGGCGACCGTCGTTGTTGAAGTCGAGCAGCCAGCGGTACTGACGATTTAGCATTCCGTAGCCGCCGATGCGGTCAAAGCCGTCTTGATCGACAGCGGCCGCCGGATTGAACTTGCCGGCGAAGTAGCGATCGGTGTTGAGCCCAAACTCAAACGCGAGGTCGCGGTTGACGAAGTCCGTGTTGGTTGGATCAAAGTGCATGTTGCCGTTGATATCGACCGTGATGCCACCTTGACCGATGCCTCCAATTTCCGAACGGCTGTCGATGGTGAATCGGGCGACAAACTCGCCGCCAGGCACGTCATCGCCGCTGGGGAAGTTCTGGTCTTCCTGCGGTTCTTTCGCGTTCGACTCGCCGTCGAGTTTGTTGCCGGCGGGATCGAAGATCGAATCGTTGATCGTCAGCGTGAAGCGATCGTCAGGCAGCGGACTGGAGAACGTCAGCTCGGCGGTCGCAAGCCCCGCTTCGCCATTGACGGCAGGTTCGAGGGTGATGGTCACGGACTCGATCGGAATGACGCCGTTGGCATCGCCTCTCAGGACGTAGTGCCCCGGTTCGGCGGCTCCGACGCCGAACGCTGTCAGCAGTGCCGCGTAGCCTGGGAATGCGGCCGTGCTGCGATCGGGCAAGTCCTGGAACGTGATCGTCAGGCTGTCCGTGCGCGGAGTGGGACCGTCCACAGGCTTCGGATCGAACAGGTCATAGTCCGGCTCACCGGTGATTTCGACGTCGAAGACCTGCGGGCCTTGCGTGTCGATGAAGGTGTTCAACGTGATCGGGGCGCTGACATTGCCTGCCAAGTCTTCAAACGTGGCCGAGATGACTCGCAGTCCGTCCTTCGTGAAACCGGCGGCGATGCTGTTCAAGTCCACGTTCGACGTGAGCGACCAGTGACCGAGGTTCGGCGACAGGCCGAACTGGTTCGTGCCGTCGGCGGGGTAAACGATGGTCTGGCCGATTTGCACCAGCACGTTCGCCGCATTGGTCGCGTACAGCCGCACGATCGAGTTTGCTTCCGCGTAGCCGGAAAACGTCGGAGTCGTGTCGTTCGTGATTCGATCGGTGAAGGTCGCCGGGAATCCGAGGACTCCCGAATCGCTCGTGGCATCAAGGTTCAAATTCAAAAGATTGACAGCCGTCTGCACGGTCGGCGGGTCGAGCGTATCAACCACGATCTCCAGCGATTGGCTGAAGGCTCCGAAGCCGCTCTGAGCCGGCGTGGCTGGATCAATCATTTGGACCCGCGCCGTGAGGAAGTGACTGCCGTCGGTCAGCGCGGTTCCGAACGTGAAGCTGTAGACGCCCGGTTGTCCGCCAACCGGCTGAGCAAAACCCGCCGCGACGGGCGTGTGCTGATTGTTCTCGTCGAAGATCGCGACTCGGAAACCAGCCGTCGTGCTGGCTGCGGTCGTCGCCGAGTTGAATGCGATGGGAATGACCTGATCCGGCGGCGATCCCGGTGTGGCGTTGCCAGGAAGATCGTTGAGCAGTCCGGCATCGGATAGACGCAAGAAGATTGTCGGGGTGTTGTCGGCCGTGACGTTGTCGAATTGAGAGCGGCCGGTATCACCGTTGGTCAACGACGGTGGAGTCGTCTGCGCATCGTCCAACTCGATGCCGAACGGCACGGGTGCGGGCGTGTTGATCACGCTCATCTCGTAGGTGTTGATCTCAACATCGGTCGCGCCGAAGACCTTCAGGAAGTAAATCTGTCCCTGCACGGCCGCGATGCGGACACGCTCGTTGTCATCCGACGATGTGCTGCTGCCGATGACGTTGCCGCTGTTGTCCAGCACCTGGATGTCGAGGTTCCCGCTTCCGGGCAGGCCGACGTTCTCTTCAAAGTACACTTGGAAATCCATCGTTCCCGTTTCCGAGGCGACGAACTGATAGAAATCGACGTCGCCGGCCGGAGTGATCGTGGGATCGAGATTGATGGTCGCTCCGGTGCCCAGATGCGTGGCGAAGACGCGCGTGTCATTGACCGACGAGCCGTTGACTTCAAACGGATCGGGAGCGAACACGACCAGCCTCGCCGTGCCATCGGGGCGAGTCAGGTCTCCATCCAACGGCGTCACTTCTTCGATGCCGTCAAACGTGACGTACGGAGCATTCGCGCCGACTCGGATGAGTCCCGATGTGCCGTCCGTTCCCTTGAAGAACAGCACGGCGGCGTCCGGATCGAGTCCCGCGTCGCTGATGATGAGCCGGTCGTTGCCCAAGCCGCCACGGACGTGCAGTTGCTCGACGTCGTCTGACGCAATTTTGAAAGCCATGACCGTGCCATTCACATCGATCAGCACCTCGTTCGGCGCGGTGGGGTCGATTGTCAGCGTGACCACGTCGTCACCGTCGGAGCCGGGCACGAGCAGTTGGTCGTCCCCCGCGCCGCCGATCAAAACATCCGTGGAAGCGAACGCCGTGTTGACGAGGAATTGATCGCTGCCATCGCCGCCATCAAGCGAGTCGTCCCCCGCGCCGCCGGTGATCGTGTCGTCACCCGCACCGCCGGTGATCGTGTCCATGCCCGCGCCGCCGTTCGCCACGTCAAAGCCGTCGCCCAATTCAATGCTGTCATTGCCTCCGCCGCCGAGGACCGTGTCGTCGCCGGTTCCGCCGAAGATGGTATTTCCGGAGTTGAACGCGCTGACATTGACGCTGTCGTTGCGATCTCCCGCGTCGATGCGTGCGCCGGACAGCAATTCGGAGAGGGCATCCAAGTCGATGCCTCCCTTGTCGAAAGCGTCCTGCAAATTGCCGAGGCCGGTGGAGCTCACGCCGGGAGGTCCGCTGTTGTCATCGGAGGCGATGATCGTCGTGCCGTCATTGGCTAAGACGGTCAGCTTCGAGTCCTTGTTCTTCGTGGAGCCGTTCGTGTCCACATACGAATAGACAACGTCGGTCGCGTTCGCTCCGGGTGTCTTCCAGAAATCGACTTCGCCAGTGGGGTTGATCTGGCCCGAACCGAACTTGCCGTCCGCCAGCACTCCGGCACCGGCCGTTGTGTCGTTGGTCGAGGTCGAACCGAGCTTCAACGACCAACTGTTGAGCGTCCCCGTGTCGTTGGCCGCGTTGTCGCTGACCGTCAGCGTCCAGACACCGTTGGGATTTTGACCGTTGAAGGCCGACAAGGGATTGCTCGGAGCAAACGTCGAACTGAACGGCGCGGTACCGCCGCTGATCGGATTGAAGGCGAAATCGTCGTCGAGCGTCGTGTTCGTGAAGTTGTCGCCGCCGACACCAACTCGATTGATCAACCGCACCGTCGTTCCGCCTGGGCTGGTGAGATCAACGGTCAGATCGCCGACGAACGGGTGCGTGATGTCGAGCGTGGCGTTCAAGTCGGCCAGCGTGCCGGTGGCTCCGCTGACGGTCAGTGTCGAAGTGACGACTCCCGGATTGCCCGCCGAGAAATCGGGGATCGCTTTCGGAACGTCGGTCGAGGCAACAACTCCGTTGCCTTCAAACACGCGATCGGCAACGGGATCGACTTCCAGAACGACAAACCGATAGCTGTCGTCGGCACCAAACCCGGTATTCGAGACTTGCACAAAGTGCGGGCCGGTGGTCGTGACGTCGATGGCTCCGACGGCGTTGAAGCCGCTGATGCTCAAGTTGCGTTGCAGCGGCGTCCCGATGAGGAAGCCGCCAAAGTCGGAGATTCTCAAGTCGGTGCTGGTCAGCTTGCCGTCTCGTTCCGGGTCGGCGTCCAGCATCACGACGTATCGCTTGCCCGCCTGCCCGGTGAAGACAAACGAGTCGGTCGAACTTTGAGCGACAGTCCCCGTGACCGTCTTGCCTGGCGTCGCCGATTTGAAGACCGCCGAGTTGATGTCGCTGATGCCGCCGCTTTCGGCGAGCGTCACGGTCGGATCCGCGACGACTTGGTAAAGCTCGTAGTCGTCGATGATGTCGCGCGAGGAGCCAGTCACTTTGTAGAAGACGTCCCCGCTCTGCAATGCGTCCGCTCCAGACACCACCGACGATGCCAATTGCGACACGGTACTGGCGATCGTTCCCGCGAAGTTCGTCGCGCTGCCGGCATCGGTCGCTCCCGCGATGCTGGGGAAGAAGACTCCGTTCTGCGCGAGCAGAAACGGAATGATGGGAAAGCTGACCGACAGGTCAATTTGCACCCCGACACCCACCGAAGTGCCGATGCTGAACGACACCGCCGACAGCCAGTTGCTCGAAAAGCCGGGGGGCAACTGGAGGATCGTGACCGTGGAAGCATCGCTAATAAACGTGAGGAACCCCGGCGACATGTTGATCGCATTCGTCTCGCCGGGAGCCGCGACGTAGTTGATAAATCCCGACAGCGAATCCACCGACGCCGGGACGATCCGTTCTTCTAACTGCTCCAGCATCATCAGCGGTGACTGCCGCCGGCGCGGACTCTGCGAAATTCGGCCGCGAGAACGCTTGGCTTTTCCCACCAATCGTCCAAAGAGTCCTCGGAAGCCTCGTAGGTAGCGGAACGATTCGATCATGGTTTGCGTTTCTCCTCAAAACCAACAAGGGCGATTGCGAATGCCCGGAATCTTCACTTGAAGGCGGCTGGGACACACGGAAGGTTCACAGGCCATCAAGTCCACGGCCGCCGCAGTCACGGCATCTGCAATGACGAGTCTTGATGGTTGTTCCATTTCTGACGAAAGCGCCGTCAGGAGTTCAAAGGACGGGCCAGCCAAACACCGGACGCGCAGATTGAAGACGCGCGGGGGCAAAAGCTAGCTCAACCGACGACGTCGAACGATTGTGCGGACTATGCCGGGAGCAACCACCGAGTCCAGCAATGGCCAGTGCCATCCGTACTAAGCGAACAAGATTTTGGGCAGACAAACCTCGCCAAGTGAGCGGACGAGGTTTTCGAGCTATGTTGCCAGATTCACACAACGTGCTGGCTCATGTGGCGAAGAAGCAACAGCCTCCATTCGCCTCACTGGGACTTCGCAGTCTGTCCGAATGCGTTACCAGGTTAAAAACGCCACTCAGCGCGGACGTTCATGCCGTCCAACGTGAGCGTCTTGATTTGCCGCTCGAACGAGTTTGGAGACTCACGCACGGTACTGAGGTATTCCGGAGTCGTCATCATGTTGAACCAAGCGGCAAGGTAGTAGCCGGCCGTGATCCGAAAGCACCCGTTGCAACTTTGCCAGCCAGCACCGAGTTCAAATTCCGGAACCGTGACAACTCGCGTTTCTCGCAGACCGGTTTGTGCCTGAATGCCGGTGAAGATGTTGGTTTGCAGGTAGTCCGCGGAGTTACTCCCGAAGAGGAAGTTCACGGCTCCCTTCGAGTACACCAGCAACCCGTAGTCACCGAGCATCCGCTCGCCTTCGAGTCCGAATCGCGGGCCAACGCCGTTGAAATCAACATTCGTATCCACCGTGGTCGTGCCGACGATCAGATAGTTGGCCGCAAATTGCTGCTCGATGCGAGCGTACTTCAATCCGAACAGGTAATTGACCGCGTAACAGTCACCACCCCAAAGGATGGCCTTGTAGTTGAGGTCAACGGATTGCAGGTTGAAATCGTACAGCGCTTGAGCAGCCAGGCTATCGGCCGCAACATTGACTGTGCTGGGATGCACGGTCTCGGCTCGCAAGAAAGAACCGCCTCCTGCGAGGCTCACATTGTCACTCGTCCCTGCTTGATACCAGGTGTAATTGGCCGTAAAGCTCGAACATCGGTCAATCGCCCAGGCTCCGCCAATGCGAAAGCCAGAGTCGTAGCCAAAAGCTGCCACCGCTTGCGGACCCACGGGAACTGAAGTTGCCAGCGTGCCATCCACAGGTGTTGCGTAGATCACGTCGGCCCCACGCGGTCGCAAATACAGGAACTCGCCCCACACTGCATTGCGGTGTTCCCAAAACTCGATGCAGCACACCGGCTCACAGCTCAAATCGGAGTCCGTCTCGGCCGGCTCAGGCAGCGGCGGGGCCGGATCGTCGGCGCTGGTGAGCAGGAATCGATCCGTTTCTTCATCCCCTGAAACGTGGTCGTATTCGAAGGCAGGTTCGGTTTCGTTCGCCCAAGGAAGACGCAGTCGTGTGACCGCTCTCTTCGTCCGAGATCGGCTGAACTCTCTGTCATCATGCCGGGACTGAGCAAAAGAGACTTGTTGTAGCAACAGGACGGCGATCATTGTCGTCGTCCAGAATTCAATGCTTTTGCGCACGGCGCACACTCACTTCGATCGAGGTCAAGGTGTGCAGTCCGTTGCCATTGATTGTCTCTTCCGAACTCGATGGGCGACGCGAGGTCGCAATCAGGCAGTTCCTGCCGATTGTGAGCATCTGACGAGACTGCCCGAACAATCGAGTCGTAGGATTCAAAATCGGTTTCAATGAAACCGCATCCCTTGTCTTCGCACTCACCGAGTCCGCATTTCACCCCGTTCGCACGCGAGGCATCGCACGGTTAGAACAATCGCTCAGACCTGCAAAGCGATCTGAACCGCGCCAAACGACATTGCGAGCCGACGCACTTCGCTCACTGGCAATCTCAAACAAAAAACCCGCCGTGGCTGGTTGGCCGCGACGGGTTTTGTTTTTCGTAGCTCAGATGTCTCGCCTGAGATTTCCAGAAGGCTCAGGCGAGACGCCTGAGCTATGGCAATTACTTCGCATCCCACCACCAGCGGCCTTGCGGTAGATTGCTGGGAGCGGCTTGAGCGGTCATGTCCTTCAACGTCGTGGAGGACTTCATCACGTCACGATCGCGGACGACCGACATTAAATCGCCTCGAACGCCGCCGGCCACTTGCACGACGATGTCTTTGCCACGATAGACGCGGTGATTGGCGACCGACTCGACTTCGCGAGGAGCCGCGTACACCGCTGGTTCGTACATCCCGTTCGGTGCGAACGAACCGAAGTCCCAGTTGATCCGGTTGGCGATTCCCTCGTTCTTCAAGAGCGCGGCGACCAACGCGAGATCGAACACGTTTTGCAGGTCCGCGAACGCGATGTCTCGCTGAGCCAGCTCCGAATAGTGTCGAGTGAAGTTCTCGGCAAAGGCTTGGTTCGTGGCGCTGGCTTGGCCCGTGCCGACGCGCTCGCCCTTCGCCGTCAGGTATTGATCTTCCGACAAGCACTGCACCGAAGGGCCTTGGATTTCAAAGACGTTGTGATCTGGACTGTGCAGGATTGCGTCGTACTTCATCGTCAGCCACCAACGCAGAGCGTCCAGTTTGCTCGATTTTTGCTCTTCGACGGTCATCAACTCAAAGATGCTGGGGACATGAGCCCCGCCTTCGAGCTTGCCGATGCCGATCATTTTCAGCCGGTAATCGGCCTCGGTCACAACACGAGCGACTCGCGAATCACGCGACACGCCCCAGAGTTCGATGTCTTGCGGGCCGAGCTTACTTTGAAGTTGATTGACCCAACCTTTCACCGCGCCGGAATCCAACGGGCCGCGAGCATTCGACTTGTCCACAAAAGCTTGCAATTGCTGCAACCCTTCCTGACGCGGATTGAACGAGCAACCAAAGTTCTGCGCTCCGTCATTCGAGAATGTTCGCAACACCGTGACGAGATCGTCGAGTTGCAGCGTCGGACGGCCGCTCTTCACGCCAACTGGGTTGCCGTTGCTGTCGTACTTCCAGGCTTCCGAGGGGCCACCGATCAACACGTCATGAGACTTCGGATCCACGACGACGTACTTGAGCTGCGTGATCCCGGCGAGATTCTTCATCGTCTCGACGATCGGACGACCTTCGGACAGACGCTTCGAGGCTTCGCGGTCCAACTGCGTCAGCGACACGAATCGCAGATCGGATTGCTGAGCGACTTCGGCATTCAAGTCCGCCTTGCGAGCGACGACTCCTAGTGCCTTCAGCCGGCCGGTGTGTTCTTCCTTCTTCAAAGCGGTGAGCAAGCCGTTCGGACTGACCGCGACACCGTTGAGATATTCGGTCTGCGTGCCACCTTCGCCGCCGGTGTTGAGCCACGGGCCGCTGGTTTCCGTTTCGATCAGCGTCATCAGCGATTGGAAGTCGGCCATCACGCCGCCGCTCAGTGCCTGTTGCCGAGCCTGTTGTCCGGCCGCTTGAGGTCGTTGCGATTGATCCATCTGCCGCGTCGTGCCGCGCGCGGCCGAAGCATCGCCCGCGTTGAGTTGAGCGTTGGCGATCATGCCAAGCAGATTCGCTCGTTCATCCGGGTTACCGACATCGCGCGCCGCGTCGATCGCCGCACCGAACTCGCCGAAGGCCACTTGCCTTTCGATCTTCCGTCGAGCCTCACCCACTCGCGGAGCATCGGCCGTCGCCAGCATCGTGATGCCAATCGAGGCGACCGAGGTGATCGCCACCACGCTCAGACGTTTCTGAATCTGCCGTCCTTGCCGACCAAACCAATCGTGCATGCTCAACATCTGCTCGGTCTCCTGTCGCCACCCGTGCGACTGATCAGCGATGCGGCTTCCTGCCTCGTGCTCCGTCGGCGCTCCTCCGACGTGTGGTCATAAAATCGTCTGGCCCGACCGCAACGTCAAGAACATTGTCGCGAAATCGACCGAACCGCAGCGGCCTTTTGGACTCGCTCCAGACAACACAAAAAACCGGCAGATCATGCCGCCGCACACGCGGAGACGTTCGTCGAGTCGGCTCGACCGGCGCAGTTTCGCCGACCCCTCCAAACGTAGCGGCAAGCTGCCAGCTTGCCCGCCGAGTCGCCACTACAGTCAGAGTCTTTGCCCGAAACATGTGTGCTTTTTGCACGCGTGTTTGACAAATGTCGTTTAACCGCACGCCGCAGGCACGCGCGTTGTATTGGCGCAATCTCGCGCATGCCTGCGGCGTGCGGTTAAACGATTGGGTTGCGGCCAGAGGCCGCCTTATGAGAACAGATCGAACAGCGGCTCACCCGTGGAAAGCGGGCGGGTGAATCCGTCCTTGCCGAGTCGCAGATCGAGCGGCACACCCAGCGAGTGGAAGATCGTGGCTCCCAAATCTTGCGGACGGACGGGGCGATCTTTGACGTAGGCTCCGTGCTTGTCGGACTCGCCATAGACTCGGCCGCCGCGGATGCCGCCGCCGGCGACGATCGACGAATAGCAACTCGGCCAGTGTTGGCGGCCGGGATTGGCAGCGCCGTTCTGATTGATGTTCGGAGTGCGGCCGAACTCTCCGGAGACGACGACCATCGTGTTTTCCAACATGCCGCGATCGTGCAGGTCGGTGATCAACGCGGACACACCTTCGTCAAGGCACGGCAAGCACCAGCCCATGCCATACGAGCCGTTGCCGAAGGCGTTGCCCATCCCCATCTCGCCGCCGTGCATGTCCCAGCTTGAAGCGGGAGGTCCACCACCGCCGTTGGGAGAGGGGCCGGTCCAGCCGTTGACCGTGACGAAGCCGACACCCGACTCAATCAGCCGACGCGCAAGCAACAGGTTCTGTCCCAACGGGTGCATGCCATAACGATCTCGCACTGACTGCGGTTCGCGATGCAGCTCGAACGGTTCGCGTCCTTCCGAGCCGCTCGTCAGATCGAACGCTCGGCCGTGGAGGTCTTGCCAATCATTCGTCGCACGCAGGTCGTGAACGGCGCTCGCCGTCGGGTTCAAGCCATCGAGCAACCGGCGACGTTCGAGCATTCGCTCGGTCGGCACGGTCGCGATCAATTCGTCAGGAGCCTTGAACGTCGGCATCGCCGGATGATTCGTTGCGGAGCCGACGAACAACGGGCTGTGCATCATGCCGAGATGCCCGCCATTCCCGATATTCACCGCACAGAAAACTGGATCGCCAACGCATTTGATGAGCCACACATACGGCGCGATGCTGCGGTCATCCGGCCTAGCCCTCGACAAAATCGAGCCGATGTACGGCGCGTCCAGCGGTGCCTCAGCCTGACCGCTCAGCAGATGGTGCATCGCGTCGAAGTGGTTGCTGATGTTGCCGACATGAGTCATCGACCGAATCAACGCGATGTGGTCCGTCAGCTTCGCCAGACGAGTGTGCATCTCGTTGATCTGCATCCCCGGCACCTTGGTCGGGATCGGCTGGTACGGCCCGCGAATCGTATCGGGAGCCTCCGGCTTCAAATCCCAAGTGTCGAGATGGCTCGGCCCACCGCAGCACAAAATGAAGATGCAGGACTTCTTCGCCGCCCCTTTGCCAAGCCCTCGCTTCGGATCAACGGCGGCCGCGACCATGCCAGGCAGACCCAAAGGCAAAGCACTGGCTCCAGCCGCCTGAAGAGCCTGGCGGCGAGAAATCGCCGCCATCGAGTGCTGCATCGAACTCATGGAAAGACTCATGGATCGTCCCTCGATAAATGACCAATCTGGCCGTCCACCACTCGATTTGGACTGGCTGGAAACTCTTATCGAACGGAGATGGTATCGAGAAAGAGAGTCAAATCAAAACAATTTGATGGCTGCATTGCTCGTCGCCGCCATCACGACTCGGCATGATAAGTCGTGATGGCAAGCCATGTCGGTGAGACATTTGGTTCCCCAGACGGAGTGGTGGTGGTGACTACGTTGCTTTCCGTCTCTCACCGTGTGAGCCATAACAATGTCCGCATGGCAACGCATTCCGAATTGTCGAAATGCGTGTGTATCCGTTCGTCGTCATGAGCGGTCAGAATGAAGTTGAAGATGGAAGAGTCAAACCCATGAACCCACAATCAACATTCAATCGCCGTCGATTTCTTGAAACCACAGCGACTGCGGCCACGTTTGGCGGTTTGCTCAGTCCGAGCATCTCCAGGCTACTGGCCGCTCCCCTGTCCGGCGAAACTGAGCACTTTTGGTATCGCCTCGCGCCGGAAGGGCCGTATATCGACTCGCAGCGCGACAACAAGGCGTTCGGATTCGGCAACGGGAAGGTGTTTCTGTCCGAGGACAACGGCCGGACATGGGCCTACAGCGCGGCGTTTGCTGACGCGGAGAACATCACCTTCAGTTGCCTGCTGAAGAACGGGAACATCCTCTTCGCTACGCGTGAGAAGTTGTTCCTCAGCACCGACAATCTCAAGACGCATCGGCAAATCATTGTTAAGGATCGCGACGGGAGCGATTACCTCCCGCACACACCGCAGAAGGCGGATCAGCCCGGCTGGTATTTTCATCCGCTCGACGGCATTCACACTTGGGACATTGATGGCTCGGAAATGCTTGTTTGGGGCAACTACTGCAACGTGCTCGGCGGGCCGGTGCCGGTGAATGTCTACTACTCAACCGACAGCGGGCAGACGGTCAAGATCGCTTATTCCTTCGGACGGAATCCCCACTTCCAGGAGAAAGGGACCAAGCCGGCGTCGTTCCTAGGCGATCCCAACACCCCGATCTTGTGCCGCCACATTCACTCGGTGGCGTATCATCCGACCGAGCGAGCGTTCTATGCCTGCACGGGAGACATCAATCGCGGACACGGGAACGAATGCCACTGGTTGCGCGGCGAGTACGACGCGCGAGCCGACAAATGGGACTGGCAGGTGCTGGTGTCCGTGAACTCGAACTCACGCTACAAGTCTGGCGGCATCTGTTTCGTCGATGGACAACTCTACTGGGCGGCGGACGCGAACGGTCCCAAGCTGCCCGGCCAGAAACATGATCGTGGCATTTTTCGCTGCACGCCCGCAGACCTCGCCGATCCGAAAAGGCACACGCTGCTGTTCAATGCGGAATTTGAAATGGCCAACATGATTATCGAGGACGGCGTGATCTTGGCGGGGCATTGCGCTCCCGCATCAACCTACAAGACCGGCATCGCCGTCTCGCCAGACTTGGGCAAGACTTGGAAGGAATACGACTTGGCCGAGTTCGGGCCGCGATCGCCCGTCCGCTTCCATCCGAAGAACAGCGACGGTTGGTTCCGGGTGGACTTGCGAAAGGGTTGGATCGAACGGGCCGAGGTACTGTTCATCAAACCGAAGCCCTGAAACATTCCGATCTCGAACGTCCAACAGAGGTGAGTCTCATGCGTCTGCTTGCACTGCTCGGTGTCATTCTTTTTGAGGTCGTTTTGGTCGGCTCCGTCTCTGCTCAAGAGCCACCCTATGACGTCTTTCCTCCCGCTGCTCCGCCGTACTACCGCGTGCGGTACGAGGCGTCGAAGCAGCCTGGAGAGTTGATCTTTCCGGTCAATTACACGATCTGGATTCCCAAGGATGTGAAGTCGCTGCGCGGCGTGATCGTGCATCAGCACGGATGCGGCGAGGGATCGTGCAAATCGGGTCTGACGGGCGCGTATGACCTGCATTGGCAGACGCTCGCGAAGAAGCATGACTGCGCGCTGTTGGCTCCGTCCTACGAGCAACCGGACAAGGCCGATTGCCAGATGTGGTGCGACCCGCGCAATGGTTCGAGTGCCGCGTTTCGCAAGTGCCTCGTTGATCTCGGCGCGAAGTCCGGTCATCCCGAATTGGCCGACGTGCCGTGGGCGCTGTGGGGACATAGCGGCGGCGGCCATTGGGCGGGAGGCATGGTTCTGCTGCATCCTGATCGAGTCGCCGCCGCGTGGCTGCGATCCGGCGTGCCGCTGCTGAAAGCGGCCCCGGCTCGTGCCACGATCAAGGCTCACACTCTGCCCGATGCGTCGCTCAAAGTTCCCGTGATGTGCAATCCGGGCACGCAGGAAGGGGTCACCGTCAAAGATGGTCGTTTCGCGGGCGTGTGGCCCGCCAATGAAGCCTTCTTCAATGAGGTGCGAGGCAAGGGTGGCCTGATCGGCGTGGCCGTCGATCCGCTGTCGGCGCACGAATGCGGCAACCAACGCTACTTCGCGATCCCGTGGCTCGACGCCTGTTTGACGGCCCGCTTGCCGAAGACGGACACCGGGTCACTGAACGAGATGCCGACTGACAATGCATGGCTTGCTCCGATCACTGGCAGCGAAGCGGTCCCCGCCGCAAAGTTTTCGGGAGATCCTCTGAAGGCAGCCTGGCTCCCAAACGAAGCTGTCGCGCGATCGTGGATGCAGTACGTCAAAGACACCGCCGTTGCGGACGCGACGCCGCCTCCCGCACCGTCGAACGTGCGTTTAAGTGGCAACGTGTTGAGCTGGGAAGCTGATGCGGATCTCGAAAGCGGACTGGCTGGCTTCATCATCGAGCGTGATGGTCAGTTCCTCGCCAATGTTCCCGAACAAGGCAAGAACCCGTTCGGACGTCCCATTTTTCAGAACCTCCAATACAGCGACACGCCCACGCAACCGCTCGTCGAGATGCGTTTCACCGACACCAAAGCCGAAGCCGGCAAGACGCATCAGTACCGAATCATCGCCGTCAACACAGTCGGCCTGAAGTCGAGGTAGGCCCGACGCAGTGGCAGGTTTCCTACGTTCGAGTCACAAGGGCATCGCTGGTCGATGAAAATGGGTGGCCCAGCTTGCAACTCTGTTGTGACAGTCGTTCGGGGGCATAGGTCATACGGTTTCCAACAAATCACTGCGTGTGTCGGATTCATTGGTCTAGCGCAAATATCAACCTAAGTCCCAATAACGCCGTCGGCGTGGGTGATCCGGGCTAACGACGCGCGCACGCCGTTGGCGAAGCGGTTAAACAACCTCGCGAAAGGAACCGACATGAACTTTCGATGTCTGTGTTTGATGTTGCTTGTCGTAATCTCGTTGCCGTGTTCGGTCGAAGGCGCGCGACGCCCCAACATTCTGCTGATCTACGCGGACGATCAATCGACCAAGACCGTGCGCTGTTACCCGGAGTCGTACCCGTGGGCGCGCACGCCGAACATCGACGCGCTGGCGAAGTCGGGAGTGCGTTTTCAGGGAGCGTACCTCGGTTCGTGGTGCATGCCCTCGCGAGCGACGCTCTTGACCGGTCGCCATCCGCACGGCATCGAGTCGATGCGCATGGAAGGCAAATACCCCGGCAGCACCTATGACCCGAAACAAACTCCGTTCTGGCCGAGCGTCTTCCGCAGGCAAGGCTATCACACGGCTCAGATCGGCAAATGGCACACGGGGACCGATCCCGGCTTCGGCCGCGATTGGGATTATCAAATTGTCTGGAACCGGCCGAGACATCCCGACAACGCGGGCAACTACTACGACAAGCAAATGCTCTCGTTCGACGGCGGCGAGCCGAAGATTGTCGAAGGCTATTCGACCGACAACTACACGAAGTGGGCCTGCGAGTACATTCGCGGTGAGCATCGCGACGCGGACAAGCCGTGGTACTTGTGGCTCTGCTACGGAGCGGTGCATGGCCCGTCGATACCCGCCAAGCGACATCTCGGCTCGTACAAAGACGGAAAGGTGGTCGCTCCGGCCGACATCTTCGGCCCTCGACCGGGCAAACCGGCTTATCTCGATCTCACGCAAGCCTGGTCCAAAGGACCGGACGGTGTGCCCGTGATGGGCAAGAGCGGCGAAGCCTTCGGCGACGAAAGCAGCAAGAAAGCGAAGACGCACGCCGAGTGGGTGCATCAAGTCAACGAGTGCGTCCCGGCGATTGACGAGGGAGTCGGCCAAGTCATGGCGGCTCTGCGTGAGTCTGGCCAGTTGGAAAATACGCTCGTCATCTACACGGCCGATCAAGGCTTTTCGATGGGCGAGCACGGCTTTCGCACGAAGCTCGCGCCGTACGATGCCAACTACCGCTCGCCGTTCATCGTCAGTCGTCCCGGCACAATCCCGCAGGCCAAGGTCTGCTCGCACACCGTCAACGGAACCGACGTTGTCGTGACATTGTTCAAGCACGTCGGTCTCGAATTGCCGTGGACGATGCACGGCCGAGACATCACGCCGCTGCTGAGCGACCCGGAAAAAGCCGAGTGGAATCACCCGACGCTCTACGAACATGTCGGCCATGAGTACGGTTCCGACGTGACGAAAGTCTTGCGCGACGAACCGAGTCACGCGGTTCACAACAACGTGCCGTGGTACGTCGCTCTCGAACACGGCCGAAAGAAATACATTCGCTATCTCGCGCCGAATGTCGATCCTCCGGAAGAGCTTTACGACCTCACGACCGACCCGGACGAACTGACGAACCTCGCCGATCGACAAGATCAGCAAGCCACTCTGAAGCGACTCCGGCAATCAGCGATCGCCGAACTCCGACGATCCGAGTCGAGCTTTCTCGAACATCTGCCGCCGGTCGCTCGCTGATGTGTAGGATGGCCGCCCTCGGCCGTCCTGCATGGATTTGCTCGCAAACACGGACGGCCGAGGGCGGCCATCCTACAATCACGCAAAACATGGCTCGAATCATCACCATTGCCGCGGCTCAACTTGGCCCGATCCATCGCTCGGAAACCCGCCCACAAATCGTCGAACGGTTGATCGTTCTGTTGCGGCAAGCAAGCCAAAACGACTGCGATTTGGTCGTGTTCACCGAGTGTGCCCTCACGCCATTTTTTCCGCACTGGTGGATCGCGGACCAAGCGGAAATCGACGCCTACTTCGAGTCGTCGTTGCCCGGCCCGCAGACTCAGGCATTGTTCGACGAAGCCGCGAGGTTGCGGATCGGCTTCTGTCTCGGCTACGCCGAGTTACACCACGATGGTGAGCACACGCGGCGCTTCAATTCCGCCGTGTTGGTCGAGCAAGACAGCCGGATCGTCGGCCGTTATCGCAAAATTCATTTGCCCGGACATGCCGATCACCGGCCGAGCAATCCGTTTCAGAACCTGGAGAAACGCTATTTCGAGCCGGGCAATCTCGGCTTTCCTGTTTTCGAGGCGTTCGGCGGTAAGGTCGGGATGCTGATCTGCAACGATCGGCGTTGGCCGGAGTCGTATCGCTGTCTCGGTCTGCAAGGCTGCGAGTTGGTGATGCTGGGCTACAACACTCCGCGGCATTTCCCGGAGTACCCAGAGACCGATCGGCTGGCGGACTTTCATCATCAGCTCAGCCTGCAAGCTGGTGCGTATCAAAACGGGATGTGGGTCGTCGCCGCCGCGAAAGCGGGAGTCGAAGAAGGAGTCGAGCAGATCGGTGGCAGCACGATCGTCGCGCCATCGGGAGAAGTCGTCGCACAGGCGAAGACACTCGGCGACGAACTCATCATCCATCGCTGCGACTTGGACCTCTGCCGCACCTACAAAGAAGGGGTCTTCCCGGCCAGAAATCGGCGCGTCGAGCACTACGGGATGCTGATCTCGTAGGATGGCCGCCCCGACCGTCCGTGTTTGTGAGCGACACCAGGCAGGACGGCCGAGGG
>CAZILR010000019.1:13892-19444 GCA_964539995.1 uncultured Planctomyces sp. | reverse complement strand
AGTCCGACGAACGAGTACTGACCATCGGCATCGGTCGTGCGTGTTGGCTCGGTCTCGTCGGCGGTTCCGTTGTGGTTGACGTCAAGGAACACCGTCCAGCCGGACAGCGCGACGTCGGTGACGGCGCGCACTCCGTCGCCGTTGAAGTCGTTCCACAATGTGCTGCTGAGATCGCCGATCCGCTCCTGATTGGCGAAGTCGTAGCCCGTGAGCATCACGCCGTTGAGCACGTCCACCGTGTAAGTCCCTCCGGCGGGCGAGTTCGTCCGCCAGTGTGCGTCTGGAACTTGACTCAGGAACTGCACTCCGTGCGGAACCGCGAACAGCGTGTAGCTGCCGTCGGCCGCCGACGTCGTGACCGGCTCGCTGACCGTCAGCGAACCGTCTTCGTTCAGATCAACGTAAATCTGCCAGCCGCTCAGTCCCGACTCGGTCGGAGCGCGGAGGCCATCGCCATCGAGATCGTTGAAGACCGTGCCGCTGATGTCACTCGCTTCCGGCGTGAGGTTCGCGAAGTTCACGACTTTCTCGCCGCCGGTCGTCACGGTGACATGGACGTAGGAATCGAAGCCACGACTCGCTTCCCAGCCGATCGGCAACACTTCGCCGACGTACTGACTGCCGGACGGCACGCTATGGAAGGCGTAATCGCCGTTGGCGTCCGTGATGCGATTCGGTTCCGGGTCGTTCGCCACGCCGTCGCCGTTCAGGTCGGAATCGAACGTCCGGTTGTTGTTCGTGTCGAGATAAATCGTCCAACCCGCGAGCGCCGTGTCCGTGATCGCTCCGGTCGCGGGATCGGTGGCTTGCAGACCATCGCCGTTGAAGTCGCGCCACACGTTGCCTTTGATGTCGCCGACTTCGGCGATGACGTTAAAGAAGTCGGCCTTCACTTCGGTTTCGTCGATCACGTCCAGCGTGATGTGGTCGGCCAATCCCGGCGGCGGAGCCCAACCGGCTTGCAAGACCTCATACACCGTCTGCGGTCCTGGTTCGAGATCCTTGAAGAGGTAATCGCCCCCGGCGTTGGTGATCGTCGTCGGCTCACCTGCGTCAAAGCTGCCATTCAGGTTCGAATCCAAGAAGACCGTCCAACCCACGAGACCCTCTTCGCTGGGGTCTTTGACACCGTTGCCGTTGACGTCGTGCAGCAACGTGCCGGCGATGTCTCCGACCAGCAGCAGCTTGGCTTCCAGTAATTCCGCCGAGTGCTGTCGCGGAGCGTTCTTCCGCAACGGGCGTCGCGAGCGGCGGCACTTGGTCAACACGGCATTCAACCACTGAGCTTTGAGGTTCATCGTTGTTTCTCCCGGCGAACAGAATTTGCGGCGGCGTTGTCAGAGTTCACTCAGCAACATCGGAGAAAACTTACGGTTGCGATGAGTCCGCGCATGCCGGGCTGATCCGCGAAATGGAGCGAATTTCTCGCGGGACATTCCCGCAGTGTCGTTCGCGTTTCCCTCACGGACAGCGGCCGCAGGCCAACGCGAATTCGCGTCTGGCACGAACTACTTCCGGATTCGCGAAGGCGTGTCAGGCTGATCCCTTGAGCTGCGTGAGGCGACTCCCTGATGCCGCGTGTTGATTCATCAGGTCAGTCCGCGAACTGGCGGAGACGTTGCGAATCAGTCGCACCAAAGCGGCTCGCCAGACGTCATTCTTGAAGCAGCGAGTGCTGACCCCCGCGCGGGTTCGCGAGGACGATCCTTCGTCGCGCGGGATGCGGCATTCGCTCAATCACCCGACAGGAGTTTTCCATGAAGACCACGCGCACTCTCATCGCGTTATTGACCGCCGCGGCGACGATCGCCGTCACGACCGATGCCTCCGCAGGAACTCGTCACAGCCGAGGACGCAGCCGTCCAATCTTCTCCAGCGGTGGGGTGTACTCGTTCCGTTCCGCGACCGTGACGCCACAGTGGACGACACCCAGTGAGACAATCGCCTCGACATCATCGAACAGCAGCGCGTGTGCTCCGTGCTGCCGCCCGGTCGCGGCCTGCGTAACGTCCGCGATGCCGCCCGTCGCAGTCGCGACGAAGTAGTTCACAGAAAGGTTGCATCATGAGACGACGAGTGATCGGGTTGACGGCAGTTGCCATCATTGTGCTCGCCAGCGGATCGGTCTGGGCCTGGAAGTGGACGCACGGCTCCGAGCACGCGGCCGAACCGACCGTCGCCGCGATGGAACGGTCTGAAGCGAGCGCCGAAGACAAATCCGTTGTGGTTCTCGCGGCCGACAAGCTCAAGAACGCCGGGATCGTGACGGCTGCGGTCGAAGCACATCCCTTCGGAAGTTCGCTGTCTGTGTCAGGTCGTGTGCAGTACGACGACTCGCGACATGTCGAAATTCGAGCGGCGACCGATGGCGTGGTCTCGAAAGTTCTCGTGAAGCCGGGGGACCGCGTGGCCGAGGGACAAGTCTTGGCGGTGCTCAGCAGCCCGGAGGTCGGGACGGCTCGCGCGAATGTGCTGCAACGCCGAACGGATTGGAAACTCGCGGAACGCGCGGCTGAGTGGGAACGGGAGACCTGCGACAACCTCGCGAAGTTGGTCCAGGCACTCGAAGCACGCCGACCGCTCAAGGAAGTGCGGGCCGAGTTCCAGAATCGCAAACTGGGAGATCATCGTTCGGCGCTGCTGACGGCTTATGCTCGATCGGAATTGGCCCAATCGCTGATCGCGAACGTCGAGCGTCTGACGTCAGTGCTCCCGGAGCGAACGATTCAAGAACGGCTCAACGAGGCCGAAGCGGCTCAGGCGGCGCTGACCGCCGTGTGCGAGCAATCGGCGTTCGACGCGCGCAAGCGCTGCGACACCGCGCTCGCCGCCATGAACGACGCGCGACGACGATTGGAGATCGCACAACAACAGCTCACGGCGTTGCTCGGCTATCGCGAGGACGTTGCCGAGGAGAGCTTGGATCGCCGAGACGCAACCACGTCGCTTTCCGAAGTCGAATGCCGTGCTCCGTTCGCCGGGACGATTGAACGCAAGACGTACTCGGTCTCGGAACGAGTGAAGCCGGGAGACAGCTTGTTCGTTCTCGCCGACACCCGCCGACTTTGGATCGCAGCGGACCTGCGCGAACGGGAATGGTCGATGCTCAACGTCTCGCCCGACGCGGAACTGACCGTTGAGTCCCCCGCGTTGCCGAATCTCAAACTGCCCGCGCGAGTCCACTTCGTCGGCCGCGAAGTCTCAGCGGATTCGCACGCGGTGCCGCTCGTCGCCACGATCGACAATGCCGACGGACTGCTGCGGCCGGGATTGTTCGTGCGCGTCACGATTCCCGGCAGCGACGCGACCTCACGACTCGCCGTCCCCAGCTCCGCGATTGTCGAACACGAACGGCAGAAGTTCGTCTTCGTCCAACACTCTGCCGACACGTTCCGCCGCGTCGATGTCACCACCGGCCTCGAAGCCGGCAGCCTCGTCGAAATCACTAGCGGCCTCGGGGCCGGCGATCTCATCGTGACGCGCGGTGCGTTCCTGCTGAAATCGGAGTTGCTGCTGGAGGGGGAGTGATTGCGTAGATCGGACGCCCACGTCCGGTCGAATTCCCGTTCGGACGTAGGCGTCCGAACTACGAAAGAGAAGCTCGCGACAAGATGCTCACGCGACTCATTGAATTCTCGCTGGCCAATCGCTTCCTCGTGTTGATCCTCACGCTGTTGATGGCTGTGATGGGGTTGAGCTCGGCGTTGCATTTGCCGATCGACGCCGTTCCGGACATGACCAACACGCAAGTGACGGTCGTGACCGAAGGTGGCCCGCTGTCACCGGTCGAGGTCGAGCGGTATCTGACGTACCCGGTCGAGACGGCGATGAGCGGCCTGCCGAAGATTCACGAACTGCGAAGCGTCTCGAAGCTCGGCATCTCGGTGGTGACGATCGTGTTTCAAGAGGGAACCGATCTGTACCGCGCGCGGCAGCTTGTCACCGAGCGATTGCCGAACGCGGCCGCGCTGATTCCGACCGGCTACGGCACGCCGAAGCTCGGTCCACTGACGACGGCGCTCGGCGAGATTCTGCAATTCGAGGTGCGCAGCAACCGGCATTCGCCGATGGAACTCCGCACGATGCTGGAGTGGGACATCGCTCCGAAGCTGCGCGAGGTGCGCGGCGTCACCGAGATCAACACGCACGGCGGCTACTACAAGACGTTCGAGATTCGCCCCGACCCCGATCGGCTGACGAGCTACGACCTGACGCTCGAAGATCTGTTCCAACGGCTGGAGGCGAACAACGCGATCGCCGGCGGCGGCTACGTCGTGCATCACGACGAGCAACGGCTGATCCGCGGACAAGCATTGCTTACGAAGCTCGACGACATTCGCGAGATCGTGCTGCGCCGCCGGCCGGAAGGCTCGCCGATCCTCGTGCGCGATGTCGCTGAGGTCACGATCGCACCGATGACTCGGCAAGGAGCGGTGACTCGCGACGGGCGAGGCGAGGCGGTCACCGGCCTGGTGATGATGCTCGTCGGCGAGAACTCGCGCGAGGTGGTCGAACTCGCGAAGGCCCGGCTCGACGAGATTCGACCGACGCTGCCGGACGGCGTCACGATCGACGTGACCTACGACCGAGCCGCGCTTATCGGTCGCACGCTCAAGACGGTCGTGACGAACCTGATCGAAGGTGGCTCGCTCGTGATCTTCGTGCTGCTGCTGATGCTCGGAAACTTTCGAGCTGGCCTGATCACGGCTCTCGCGATTCCGCTCTCGATGATGTTCGCCACCAACCTGATGGCTGCCACCGGCATCACCGCCAGCCTGATGAGCCTCGGCGCGATCGACTTCGGCCTGATCGTCGATAGCTCGGTCATCATGATCGAAAACTGCATCCTGCGTCTGTCGCACGCGGGGAGTGGGGAGAAGAATACAGGGTGGCACGCCCAGACCAACGGGATGGGCGTGGCAACGGGTCAACATGCAACCAACCACGCCCTTCCCGTTGGTCAGAGCGTGCCACCCACTCCCCACTCACCCCTCCCCCCTCCGCACTCGCGCATCGACATCATCCGCGATGCCGCGATCGAAGTTCGTAAGCCGACGATGTTCGGCGAACTGATCATCGCGATCGTGTATGTCCCGATCCTCGCGTTGCAGGGGACGGAAGGAAAACTGTTTCGGCCGATGGCGTTGACGGTGCTGTTCGCGTTGGCCGGGTCGCTGGTGTTGTCGCTGACGTTCATGCCCGCGATGGCGTCGCTCGCGTTGCCGAAGCACGTCGATGAAAAAGACATCTGGCTGGTGCGGCTCATCAAGCGGATTTATCGGCCGCTGGTGTCGCGAGCGATCGCTCACCCGCTGATGACGGCGGCGATCGCGTTTTCGGTATTCATCGGCAGCGTGCCGGTCGCGGCGCATCTCGGCGCGGAGTTTATGCCGAAGCTCGAAGAGGGAGACCTGCTGATCGAAGCCGTGCGTCTGCCGACCGCGTCGCTGGAAGGCTCGATCGAGATGTCCACGCGCATCGAAAAGCTGCTGCGTGAATTCGGCGAGGCACAAACCGTCTTCTGCAAAACCGGTCGTCCGGAGATCGCGAAC
>CAZILR010000019.1:0-13882 GCA_964539995.1 uncultured Planctomyces sp. | reverse complement strand
CGGTCTGCTCACCTACATGCCGCAGGGCCCCGACGACGTCTGGGTGCTGCTCAAACCGCATCACGAATGGCCGCGGCCGAAGTCGCGCGACGAGCTGATCAACGAAATGTCCGACGTGCTGAACTCGCAAGTCCCCGGCGTGATGTTCGGCTTCACACAACCGATCGAGATGCGCGTCGATGAACTCGTGGCGGGCGTGAAGGCGGATGTCGCGGTGCTGCTGTACGGCGACGACCTCGAAATCCTCGGCGGCAAGGCGAAAGAGATCGAACGCCTGTTGAAGAACATCCCCGGCGCGGCCGACGTGAAAGCGGACTACCAGGCGAATCTCTCGACGCTGCGCATCGAACCGCGACGCGACGCGCTGGCCCGTTACGGCGTCGATGCCGCGACCGTCATGGATGTGGTCTCGTCGCTCGGCGGACGCGAAGTCGGCTTGATCTTTGAAGGCCGAGCACGCTTCCCGATCATGGTCCGCATCCCTGAAGCGTGGCGGAAGGAGATCACGCTGCTCGAACAACTGCCGGTCGCCGACGGTGGCGGCAAGCCAATCCCATTGCGAGAACTCGCCGACATCACGCTCGACGAAACGCCTCCCGCCGTCGAACACGAAGCGATCCGCCGCCGCACGTTCATCTCGGCGAACGTGCGTGGCCGCGACGTCGCGAGTTTCGTGAACGCCGCTCGCGAGGCGGTCTCGAAACAGATCAAGCTCCCGACCGGCTACGAAATCCGCTGGGGCGGCGACTTCGAGAACCTGCAATCCGCCAGCCGTCGCCTCGCGCTCATCACGCCGGTCGTGCTGCTGCTGATCTTCCTGCTGCTGCACATGTCGCTGCACTCCGCGCGACTCGCGCTGCTGATCTTCCTCGCCGTCCCGATGGCCGCGAGCGGCGGCATCTTCGCCCTCGCGCTGCGCGGAATGCCATTCAGCATCTCGGCCGGAGTCGGCTTCATCGCGCTGTTCGGAGTGGCGGTCTTGAATGGCCTCGTCTGGGTGAGCGCCGCCGAAACGCTCCGCGAATCCGGGATGCCGCTCCGCGAAGCGACTCAACAAACGGCCCTTGCGCGTCTCCGCCCCGTGCTGATGACCGCGATGGTCGCCGGCCTCGGCTTCCTCCCGATGGCCCTGTCCCACAGTGACGGAGCCGAGATGCAACGCCCACTCGCCACCGTCGTCATCGGCGGCCTCGTGACGTCCACGCTGCTGACGTCGCTCGTCGTCCCCACGATCTATCCGTGGTTCGTGCCGCGTCCTGTCACCATCGACTGAGCGATCCGCCGAAGCGAATCGCGAAAGCAACTCCTTTCGTTCTGCCCGCACCGATCCTGCCGTTCCTGAACCGCATCCCCGAACACCAAATTGCTAAACGAGGGACCGATCTGGTGTCAAAATTGGTTCAAGGTCCAACCGACTGGCAGCCTAGCCAAAGCAGGTAAGTCAGGAGGCGTCGCAGTCATGGACAAATTGGTATTGGGTAGACAAGTAATTTCTGTCGAGAGATCGGTCGGGTGAAGTGACGACGAATGACTTGGTGCCACATCAAACGCCATGAATGGAATGGATTCCATTCTTGACCGGCAGAACTTGCCGACTTTGTGGCAGAGGACGCGCTGGTTCAATCACGCGTTTCGTCAGGGATGGACGAAGATCATCATGGTGGACCGGGTTCGTGTCGCAATCTCGACGGCAGCGCTTGGATGTTGCTTGATGTGCGCCACGGCGATGGCGGAAGAACCGGATTGGGTGGCTGATTTCTGGCAACCGGAACCCCCGTGGATGACGCTCGGATGGCAACAGTCCGGGGAACTGGAGTTGGTGCGAATCATCCTGGTGAAGCAGGAGGTTCAACCTCAACAGCCACCCACGGCCCCAGCCTTGGAATCACCGGCTCCAATCCCATCGGCAGCGGATGAGTTTTCGGCGTCTTTGTTTGCTTCATCGGATTCCGCACGGAGCCTTTTGGCACCCGTGCGCAAAGATCGTTTGCGAGCCGCGTCGGATGTCATCTCCGGGAGTGAATCGCGGACGCGACAGACGACGGACGCCGGCAACCTGTTGCGAAAGTCCTCGTCCGCATTCGGTGTCGGTACGCAACGGCGAAATCCGATCGTGTCCGATCCGCGTGTGCGTGGCTCGCGCGTCGGACAATTGGCGAGTTCCGGCTCGCACTGGATTCCCGCACGAATCGACCTCGACACGATGTTGAACAAAATCGACTCGCGGATCATCGACGACGTCATCGTTGTGAAAGGGCCGTATTCGGCGCTCTATGGTCCTGACCTGCGATTCATGGATATCGAATTGCTGCATTCGCCGCGCTTCGAAGACGGTTGGCAACTCGGCGGCAGTACATCGCTGAACTATCAGACGAACGGCGAACAGTGGTACGGCCGGCAGACGTTTGAAGGGGGCGAAAGCGATTGGGGGTTCCGAATCGGCTATGGTCATAAGACCGGCAGCGATTATCACTCTGGCGACGGCACTGACATACCCTCGAGTTATAAGTCACGCGATGTCGATTTCGCGCTCGGTTACGACCTGACCGAAAACAGTTCGATGGAATTCCACTACTTGCGTCTCGATCAAACCGATGTCGAATTCCCTGGTCAGCTTTTTGACATGGACTATCTCGTGACCGATGGCTTTGAAGTCACTTACGAACTGCGAAACCAGGACCATGTTGACCGATTGGTGATCGACACTTGGTACAACAACACGCGCTTTCGAGGAAACGCTCAGTCGCCCGCCAAGAAGACGCAGTTTCCAGGACTATTCACGGCTGTTCCCGATTATGTCGGGCTGACGGATGTCGATACGACCTCGTCGGGTTATCGCGCTGCGGCGAGTTGGGATCTGAGCCAACGGACGCGGCTCACCGCCGGCACGGACTTGCGATTCATCCAGCAGGCATTGGACGAGTTCTCATCGGGGACGGTCGGTTTCGTGTTCTTCGACAACGTGAATTCGCCGCTGCCAAAGTCTCAGTCCGTCAACCCAGGCTTGTTCACCGAACTCAAGCATGATGTCAACGACCGTCTGACGGTCACGGCGGGGACGCGAGTCGATTTTGTCCAAGCGAAGGTCGATGACAACCCGGCCGAGATCGCGATGTTGGGACTCAACAGTCCACCGGCGTCACTCGCCGAGGTTCTCGGCACCGATCAGTTCGATCAGAACTTCGTCCCGTGGGCCGCATTCCTGACGGGGCGATACGCTCTGGATGACGATTGGGCGTTGACGTTTGGCGCGGGACACTCAGAACGACCGCCCAGTCTGACCGAGTTGTACGTTGCTGAGTCATTTTTGTTCCTGTTGCAGAATGGCGAAAACACAGCGACCGGCGATCCGCGATTGGATCCAGAGCGTCTCACGCAACTTGATCTGGGACTGCAATTCGATCGCGGACGAGTGCGTGGCGGAGCCAACGGCTTCTATGGCTGGGTTCACGATTACATCACGTTCGAGAACATGCGCGTGTTTCCGGCCGTTGATCCGCAGCAGGTGAGCTTGAAATACGTCAACACAGACTTGGCCACGCTGGCGGGCTTTGAGGGCTTCGTGGAGTTCGACGTGACGAATTGGGCGACGTTGTTCGCCAATTTGCAGTACGTCGAAGGGCAGGACCGAACGCGAAACGGAAACTTCGCCACCGAGATCAATGGAGGCGGCGGAAACCCCAGCACGCGAGATCCCACAAAACCTCGCGGGTTCTTCAGTGGCGTCGCGGGCGCGAGCTCCGAACCCTTGCCGAGCATCCTGCCGTTGGAGACTCGTTTGGGTGTGCGTGTCAAACCGCCTGGACCGTCCGCGCGTTGGAGCGCGGAGCTATCCGCTCGCATTGTCGATGACCAAGATCGGGTTGCGGCGAGCCTGCTGGAGACGCCAACACCGGGCTTCACCGTCTGGGATCTGCGCGGCACCTACCGAGCCACGGATTCTTGTTTGCTGGTGGCTGGCGTGGAGAACTTCACCAACAAAAACTTCCGCGAACATCTCGACTTCCGTTCTCTCAACGGTGGCTTCCGCGTGCTCCAGCCGGGAGCCAACTTCTACTTTGGAAGCGAAGTGAAGTACTGACAACACCTAGCCCAAGCATCCGCGAGTGCTCGTGACGCTGAGTACATCGCCGTCAGAGCTGACCGAGTTCCTTCGCGACGTGTTCACGGAGACGTCGGGCGGACCAACTCGCAGGATGTTGCTCAGTCATCATCTTGTTCGCGACCTCGAAGGCGGCGACGGCTTGTTCCTTGCGGCCTCGTTGATGTTCGACGAGTGCCAGCACGAAAGCTGCGGTGCTGTTGCCTTCGCTGAGCAAACGTTGCGATTGACTGGCCAATTGCTCGGCCTCATTAGTCTTGGATTGCAACGCCATTGCCAGACTTGAGAGAGCCAACAGCCGCGTGTTGCTGGGCGCGCGGATCAGAAGCTGCTCAGCAACTCGCGACGCGAGCGCGGGATCACGCAGGCTTTCTTCTGAGCACGTCAACAACAACCACAACTGGCCGAGGTGCAGCTCCACTTCTTCGGGAAGATCGCGCCAGAGATCCTTCGCGCGGCGATAAAGTCCCGTGGCTTCCTCCCGGCGATCATTGGCCCAAAGCGTGTCGGCCCAATGCCGACAGCTTGCGGCGAGTGCATTCTTTGAAGCGGCATCCGCCTCGTTGCCGGCGATCAGAGATTGCAATTCCTCATCTGCTTGACGGAACAGCGTCAGCCCTTCGTCGAGTTGATTTGAGTCGGCCGCCAAGCGAGCCAATTGGCTGATGACGGTGGCCGCCTGCCGGCGCAAGTCTGGCGTGAGTCGGTCAGCCGGCAGTTTTTCAAAAAGCTGCCGAGACACGAGAAGTGCTTGTTCGGCTTCGTCAGATTGACTCAAGTCGCGTAGCGCGGCCCCGTAGGCTGCGTGCGCGAGCGCGGCGGTCTCGATGAGGTCAGGTTTCAGTTCGTCTGCCTCGGCAAGTTGCACGACGTGGCGAATCGAACCCTCCAGCAACTCACGAGCGGCCGGAGCTTGCCCCAGCGCGAGTCGCAGCAGCGCAGCATCAGTTCGAGCCAGGATGCGGACGTGTTCATAGTGCGGGACTCCAGGGATCGCTCGCGCCAAGTCGTCGAAGTCACCGACCGCTTTTTGGTAGGTGGCGAGCGCATCGACCTCGCGGCCTTGTCGGCGTTGCAGATTCGCGAGCGTCACGCGGCAGAGTGCTTGCCCGTCGAGCCACACCGGGAAGTTTTTTTCCGCAGACAACAGTGCCGAGTAGTGCTGCAAGGCGCGAGTCAGTGCGGACGCGGCTGCGTCCAACTGGCCGACGGCCATTTCGAGTTGTGCCGATTCATGCTCAGCCTTCGCCGCCAAGCTGCGGCGATCGCGGCTGAAGGACTCCTTCGGATCCTGTTCAATCTGCTTGAGAGTCTGCGCCAAGTGGCGGCGAGCGCCTTCATGGTCACCGAGTTGTTGAAGGACACGAGCAAGTCCAAGCCGCGCATCTGCCATCTCGACTCGGCGCGGCGAATCCAGTGGCAACGCGACGAGACCGCGTTCGAACAATTCGAGAGATCGCTCGTAGGCCGGCTTCGCGTCGATGCGACGTCCGCCACGATTGAGTGCATCAGCTCGTTGTGCCGCGGCAATTCCTCGTTCAAACGTCGCGGCTGGCAACTTCAATTCGATCGCAGTCAGTCGCTTGTCCGCAGCGTCGAAGTCGTCGATGGCTCTGTCGAACTGGTTGAGCTGCAGCCGGACACTTCCGAGTCGAAGTTGTGCTCGAGCCGCCTCTAGTTGCAGAGATACATCGTCGGATTCGACGCTGGCGAAGCGGGCATAGTCGGCCGCCGCCTGCTCCAGCAGTCGTTGCCGAACCGTCTGCGCGCTGGGGTAGAACTTGAGGACTTCGTTCACGCCCGTCAGCGAAACATCGACGGCGTGCTCAGCCTCGGCCAGACGCTCGACGGCGGCCTTCTTGGCCAACTGTTCGCGACCGCGCGCGTGATTGATGAAGACCGCCGCGACCAGAGCCGACACAGCGATGACCATCACGGCCACCGCTGCTGAAGTGGCCGCCGCGCGATGTTTGCGTAGCCAACGGAGAAGCTGATCTCGCCACGGTTCGGCATAAGCGGTGACCGGTTCACCCGCCAGCCAGCGACGGACATCGTCCGCCAAATCCAGAGCCTTTTGATATCGATCCTCGCGGTTCTTCGCGATCGCTTTCGTGCAAATGGCATCCAGCGCTGCGGGAATGCTCGGATCGATTTGCCGAGCCACTGGAGACGGCTTTTCGACAATTCCCGTCAGGAATCCGGTGATCGCTTCACCTTTCTGCTGTTGATGTGGTGGGCGACCGACCAAGATCTCAAACAAGATGGCACCGAGACCGTAGATGTCCGAGCGTGAGTCAACGAGTTCGAGTTTTCCAGAAGCTTGTTCCGGCGGCAAATAGGCGGGCGTTCCCAGTACTTGTCCCGAATGCGTGTCCTCGACTTGCTCGTTATCAGTCACGGCAATTTGAGTGATCGTCACGCTCGGCTCTGTTTGGGCTTCGAACTTGGCGAGTCCCCAGTCGATTACGATCGCCTCGCCGTACCGACCCAACATGACGTTCTGTGGTTTCAAATCACGGTGCAGCACGCCTCGCGAGTGCGCGTACGCCAGAGCCTGGCAAATCGCCACGAACGCCGACAGCAACGCACTGAACTCGACAGGATTCGCCGTTCCGGATTTGCGTGCTTCGTGGTATTCGCGAATCGCGGTTTTGAGCGTCCGTTTGTCGCGGATCAATTGCATGCTGAAGTACGGCCGCTGATCGATACTGCTGCGCGACAGTTCGTAAACGCGGATGACATTCGGATGCTCAAGTTGTCCGGTGATTTGCGCCTCCCGGAGGAAGCGGGTCACCACTCCCTCCTGGCGTGCGAACTTGGGCTTAATCGTTTTCAGTGCCACGCGGCGGTTGAGATCGGTGTCTCGCGCAATCCAGACCTGACCCATGCCTCCGTGTCCCGTCTCCTCCGCCAATCGATAGCGCTCTTGCGTGCTGCCGGAATTCCAATCTCCGGACGAAGACTTTGCCGCGACCGACGAGGAATCCGATGAGCCGATCGGTTCAATCAAGGTCATCGTTTGTTGCATCTCTTTGCTGACGATGCTGGCTAGCTTCACCAGCGAGGCTTCATCGACGACCTCACTCAGCGCCTTACTGGCATCACCGTCGAAGTCCGCGAGGCGTTCGGACAAAACACGCTCAATCTGAATACGCTGCGCTGAGCTGATGAGTTGTCGTGACTCCAGCAGATCGGCCAGCAACCCTTTCCGTCCGTCATGTCCGCCGTTCCAATCCCAGAGGGCTGACACGAGTTGATCCAAGGTGATCAGCCCAAACTTGACGCAGAACGCGCCGAACAGCAGGTTACGTTCGGTCTCCATGACGAGACATCCTCCCATCGCGAGGCCAGCCGGTGATCGTCACCGCAAGTGCATCCCACGACGCCCGCAGGATTCCATCAGAATTCATGGCCTGTTCCCATCCAAACAGGCCATATTCCTTTCAAGGGGGCGACAATGACCGATTCCTCAGCGTTTGAGGACGTCCTCGGAGGTTTCGTGGCCGGTGAACCGGGCGCGACGGCTGAAGTGTTGGACCGCTTTCGCGCGAGCTTGGTGGCTCTGGCTCGCCAGAAAATCACGGACCCTCGATTGCGAGCCAAATTCGATCCAGAAGACATCGTGCAATCGGCGTTTCTCACATTTTGGCGACACGCTCGCGACGGCGAATTTGAACTCGAAGACTGGAATTCGTTGTGGAATCTCTTGGCCAAGATCACCGAACGACGCTGCCACAAATATCGGAAGCTGTATCAAAAAACCAACAAACGAGACCTCAATCGGGAGTCACAAGCTGCCGCCGAAGTTCCTTCACCAGCACCCGACCCGCTGCGTTCGGCGATTGTCACCGACCTGTTGGACCGCTTGCTGCAGCAGCTCGACGAAAGTTCGCAGTTGACCTTGGTCCTGAAGCTCCAAGGTTGCACAGAGTCTGAAATCTGCCAGACGTTGAAGTGTTCGATTCGTTCGGTGCGACGACGTGCCGCTCGTATCCGAGAAGTGTTGGAATCCGATGACGACTGAATCCGCTGAAGTGCGAAGTGATTCAGTTTCTGAACAAACTCAACCGTGTCGCGCTGAGGAATCGTCCGATGGGAAAACCTCAATTGAAATCCGCCGCTTGGTTTGAACTCGAAACGATTGTGTCGCGATTCGAGGAGGCTTTGTTCGAGCAGAAACGGCCCGTCATCCGCGACTATCTGACCGGCTGCGAAGTGGACACGATGACGCTGCTCCTCGAATTGATCTCCGCTGAGGCCGAGCACCGCTCCGTTCACGGCGAGATCGTCACCAGCGCGGACTACTCAGCCGCCTATGCGGACTTGTTCGTGAATGCCCACGACAAAGAGCGTCTGATTGCCGTCTTCGAGGACGTTCGACAGAGAGTGCCCTCGGCACATAACTCAAGTGGGGCCAATCGGTTGAACAACATTGCCGGTCTTGTCTCCTCGAAAACATCGGCGAAGCCAGAGCGGTATCAGATCATTGAACGGATTTCGCCGGACTCAAGCGATCCAGCCGAGTCGTGACGGTCAAAAATGGTCTGCCATTGCAGTATCGACTTTGAGGCTACCGCCCGGTCACTTACGACGATAGCGTGGTGCGACATTTCTTCGCCGTAAATGCTATTCGGGAACAGAAGTTCTGTCGCAAATCTGAATCAGCTTGAGCAACGGAAACACGCACGATGAAGTTATCCAATTGGCTCAGAAGTTGGTGGTCGCGCCGCCACCGACCGGAGCGCAGCGAACAGCGGCGGCGTTCCCCGGCCGAACAGCTCGAGTCGCGACTCTTGTTGACGATTTCCCCGACGAGCGAATGGTTCAGCACGATCCACCCCGTGGAGGTCAGTGGCGGATCGTTGCATGGAGCGACTGGAGTAAGCAATTTTTCTTACGGCGATGCGATCGTCGGCACTTGGATTGTGCAGCTCGAACGCTCGACGCTTTCGACCGTGCATGGACCACAAGACGTTGAGTCGATCATCGACGGTTATGGTGCGGACTTCACGATCCTGCACGGACTCGGACTTCCCGGTCAGGTGTTGGTTCAAGCCAGCAGCGACACGCGCGACTCCGCTGCGGAAGCTCTGCGACACAACCCGTTCGTGTTTTCGTTTGAAGCGGACAGCTACATCCTTGGTCCGCAAGACGCTGCGCAGTTGTCGCCGAATGATCCGAGCTTCGGCGAGTTGTCGGGCTTGGACAATCGCGGCCAAACCGGTGGCACGACCGACGCCGACATCGACGCGCCGGAAGCGTGGCACTTCGTCGATTCCAAGCTCGCGCCGGATGCGTTGCAGACGCAAGTCGGAAGTCGGAAGGTCGTCGCGGCCGTGATCGACTCTGGCATCGACTACAAGCATCCCGACTTGGTGCTCAACGTGTTCCTCAATCAAGGGGAAATCCCTGCCGGATTGCGAGCCGCTCTGACCGATACGGACGGCGACGGCTTGATCACGTTCGTCGATCTCAATGCCCCGGCGAACGCGGCTCAGGTCACAGACCTGAACGCCAATCAGATCATCGATGCCGGCGATTTGCTGGCCGACTCCCGCTGGGCCAACGGTGTCGATAACGACCAGAACGGCTTCGTCGATGACCTCAACGGCTGGGATTTCTCGACCGTCGTTGTGGCGAGCAACGGCAGCACGGTGTCGCCCGGCGACAACAATCCGCTGGACGAGCATCGGCACGGCACGCACGTCAGCGGCATTCTCGGAGCGGTCGGTGGCAACAATGTCGGCGTGACGGGGGTCAATTGGGCGGTCTCGATTTTGCCGCTGCGATTTCTGGGAGCGGACAACAAAGGTTCGACCTCCAACGCCATTCGCGCGATCAACTACGCGACGATGATGCGGCAGAGGTATCAGGCCAGCTTCACCGATCCCACCGTTGCCGACGGCTTGGTTGGTGCGAACGTCCGCGTGACGAACAACAGTTGGGGCGGCTCGACGACTGGCAGCGCGAGCCTGCGCGAAGCGATCTCGGCACAAGGCGCGGCCGACATTGTGTTCGTCGCCGCTGCGGGGAACGGCAACGCACTCGGCCAGGGGAACGACAACGATTTGCAGCCGTTCTTTCCGGCGAGTTACGAACTGGACAACATCATCTCCGTCGCCGCCGTCGATGCGGGAGATCAACTCGTCCCGTTCAGCAACTACGGCGTGAATTCCGTGGACATCGCGGCTCCGGGCCTCGGCATCCTCAGCACGGTGCCGGGTGGTCTCTATCGACGTCTCAACGGCACTAGCATGGCCGCTCCGTATGTCAGCGGCGTCGTTGCGCTCATCGCGTCCATCGCTCCCGACGCCACCGCTGCTGAGATTCGCGAGGCGATTCTGACGAGCGTGGACATCGTGCCGTCGCTCAACAATCACATCGCGACCAGCGGACGGCTCAACGCGTTCAATGCCGTCACGCGAGACACGATCAAGCCGCGTGCGACAATCACGGTCGCCGACATCACCGACAACGACGCAGGCGCGATCGACCAATCGTTTACCGTCACCTACACCGACAACGTCGCGGTGAACGTCTCCAGCTTCGACGCTGCCGATGTCATCATCACGCGACTCGAAACGGCCGAGTACTTCACCGCCTCGCTGCGATTCGTGCAGAGCGGCGGCAACGGCTCGCCCCGCTCGGCGGTGTACGCCTTCACGCCGCTCGGCGGAACGTGGGACGCGACCGACAACGGAACGTACCAGATCGACTTGGTCGATCATCAAGTCCGCGACACCAGCGGCAACTTCGCGGCAGGAGTGACGCTCGGCACGTTCGTCGCGCGGTTGACGCGCATTGGGCAACTCAACGTCGATAACACGACTGATTCGCTCGACGTCAATCCGGGCGACGGCGTCGCAGCAGACGACCAAGGCCGACACACCCTCCGAGCGGCAATCCAGGAAGCCAATGCGAATCCCGATGCCAACACGATCGTGCTGACCGCCGGAGTCTTCCAGCTCACACGAGCCGGTGCCTCCGAAGACCTCGCCGAAACGGGCGACTTGGACATCGAAGGGGAACTGACCATCATCGGTTCATCCGACGGTCGCACGATCATCGACGCGGCGACCTTGGACCGCGTGTTCGACGTGCGGCCCGGTGCCATGTTGATCTTGAAGAATGTGACGATCACCGGCGGACTGACTCCATCCGGCGAACACGGTGGCGGCATCCTTAACGCCGGTACGCTGACCATCGAAGCCTCAACGCTCAACAACAACGAGACTGCTGGAGACGGCGGCGCGATCCATAATCAAACCGGGGCGACGACTTCGCTGGTCAACGCCACGCTTTCTGGCAACCGAGCCGCTCGCGGTGCGGGTGTCTTCAACAGCGGCACGCTGACGCTGCTCAACACGACCGTCGTCATCAACGCCGCGTCGAGCACCGGCGGCGGTTTGTTCAACGAATCTGGAGCGACCGCACGCTCGAAGAACACCATCGTCGCGAAGAACACGGCCACGGCCGGCCCAGACCTCAACGGCACGTTCCTCTCTGACGGCAACAACCTGATCGGCAACCCGGCCAGTTCCGCCGGCTTCACGCGCGACGTTGCCGGAAACAAAGTCGGCACGCCCGAAGAGCCGCTCGATCCGAGACTCGGCCCGCTCGCCAACAACGGCGGCCCGACGTTCACGCACGAACCACTCTCCGGCAGCCCGGTCATCGAAGCGGGCAACAACAGCGGAGCACCCGTCACCGACCAGCGCGGACAAATTCGTCGCCCGGGCGGAGTCGGCAACGTGGACATCGGCGCTCACGAGCAACTCTTCGGCGAGATTCGTGGCGTGAAGTATCACGATGAGAACGCCAACGGCTTGCAAGATGTCGGCGAAATCGGTCTCGGAGACTTCCGCATCTTCCTCGATCTGAACTTCAACGGAGTCCGCGATTCCGACGAGCCTTCGACGTTGACCGCCATCGACGGGTCTTACGCCTTCACACGCTTGTCCCCCGGCATTTACTCGGTGCTGGAGGAACTGGCCGATGGCTACGAGCAAACCGCTCCCCGCCAGTTGCAGTTCACGTCGAGCACTTTGGAAACCGGCGGCGGCCCGGCGGCCGTCGTCACCGCCGACTTCAACGGCGACAGCAAGCCAGACCTCGCCATCGCCAACCGGCTGACGCACGACGTGCAAATCTTCTTCAACACCGGCAAAGGAACATTCTTCGAGCCGCAGACTATCACCTTGCCGAACACCGCCGTCCCCGTCGCCCTGTCCGCCGGAGATTTTTTTGCTGGCGACGGCCTGATCGACCTCGTTGTGGCCTCTCAGGGGGACAACACGTTGACGCTGCTTCGCAACATCAGCGGCCAACTCAGTGCCTCAACGACCTTCTCTTTGCCGGCCGCTCCCACCTCGCTGACCGCTGGCCGTCTCGACACGGACACCGATCTCGACGTGATCGTCACCTTCGGCGACACCGATTCCGCCCGCGTGCTGCTCAACGACGGCACCGGAGTTTTTTCGTCGTCCGCCACACTGACCACCGGCGACGACCCTCGCGCCGCCGCGCTCGGCGACTTCGATCACGACGGAGACCTCGATCTCGTCATCGCCAATCGCGGAGCCGACTCGCTGATCTTCTTCGCCAACGCCACCGGCACGTTCACCGCCGGCGCGACGATCAACTCCGGCGGCCACAATCCGCAGTCGCTCGCCGTGGCCGACTTCGACCTCGACGGTGATGCCGACATCATCGTCGCCAACAACGGCACATCGAGCAGTTCATCCCTCGCCCTGCACCTCAACAAGGGAGACGCGACCTTCGCTGCCTCCGTCACCTTCGCCGGCGGCCCCACCCCCGTCGCCGTCCAAGCCGCCGACCTCGACGGCGACGGCGCGCTCGACCTCGCCGTGGTCAATCAAAGCACGAACTCGCTGTCGCTGCTGCTCAACACCAGTTCAACGTCGGCGGGCACGACGAACGGCCAAGCCGATGATTTCGATTTCGGCGACGCGCCCGACACGAGTGCCGCCACAGGAACCGGCAATTATCAAACCCTGTTCGCCAACAACGGCCCACGCCATGACGTCTCGTCCACTTCGACGACGCTCTTTCTTGGTGCTCGCGTCGATGGCGAGGCCGATGCCACTCAAAACACTCGCGCGAATGGCGACGACATCACAACATTGCCGTACGACGAAGACGGTTTGATCGAGCCGGCTCAGGATTTGTTGCTGACAGTCGGCTCGGCTCCGGCCGTGCGCGTGCGAGCGACGAACACGACCGGCTCGGCGGCGACGCTTTACGGTTGGATCGACTTCAACCGCGACGGCGTGTTCGACAACGCGACCGAACGGACTTCGGTGACAGTGCCCAATTCGACGAACAACGGCACGTTCACGCTGACCTTCCCCACGATCCCGACCAGCGCCACAGCGGGAACGACCTATGCGAGGTTCCGCTTGAGCACGGACGCGGCGGCGGCGAACTCGACAGGCGCGGCGGTCGGCGGCGAGGTGGAAGACTACGTCGCGACGATCGCGCACCGCAGCGATGGGACTGTCAGTAGCGGCAAGAACGTGAAAATCGCGAGCGGTACGAATGGCGGACCAACGCTGGCAAATTCGGACTTCTTTGGGGCGGCGGTTGCGTCGCTGGGTGATCTGGATGGCGATGGTGTGACGGACTTGGCTGTCGGTGCTCCATTCGATGACACAAACGGTTTGAATCGCGGAGCCGTCTATGTGCAGTTCATGAATTCAAACGGCACGGTGAAGAGCTTAGTGAAGATTGCCAGTGGCACAAACGGCGGCCCCACAGTCA
>CAZILR010000018.1:13053-20239 GCA_964539995.1 uncultured Planctomyces sp. | reverse complement strand
AGAACTCCCCCGCGAAATCCACCAATGCCCACGTCAGCATCGTGGGGCATATCACTCGCAGCGAACTCAAACAAAACCTGTGGGAGACTGAGCAGACGAACGGGTTCGGCAATCGGTTCCTATGGGTGTGCGTCGCACGCTCGAAATTACTCCCTGACGGCGGCAACCTGCGTGATGAAGACTTGGAAGCGATCCGGGGTCACATTCGCGAAGTGCTCCGATTCGTAGCGACGGTTGGCAAGATCGAACGAGACGCCGAAGCGAGTCGCCTGTGGCATCAGGTCTATCCGCGACTGGCCGGGGACCGTTTCGGGCTGCTGGGGTCGATGACCGCGCGAGGCGAACCTCAGGTTATGCGGCTCTCAGTATTGTACGCGGTGCTCGATATGTCGGCGGTCGTGAAGCCGGAACATCTCAAGGCGGCCTTGGCTGTCTGGGACTACTGCGAACGAAGCGCGGAATTCGTCTTCGGCCATGCGCTCGGCAACAAGACCGCCGACACACTGCTCGCCGAACTGAGACAAGTCCCGGACGTCGGACTGACCCGAACGGAGATGCTCCACGACGTTTTCCACAAGAACAAGTCTTCTGGAGACATCGGCGAAGCTCTGCGGTTGCTCCACGACAACGGCCTGGCCTACCGCAAAGACGATCCCGCGCCCGAAGTCGGACGCCCGGCCGAACGCTGGTTCCCCACCCTCACGACCTAACGACATTGACGACTTCTACGACCAAGCGACCGGCTGACGTCGTCAATGTCGTGCAAGTCGTAACGCCGGTGACAAGAGAAATGAGCCAAACCATGTCAGACCACGAGACCTACACAATCACTCTCACCGATGCTGCGAACAGGCACGAGACTCGCCCGGTCGCTGTTCGGCTGCAAGCACTGCTCAAGTTGATGCTGCGAGGGTTCGGCCTGCGTTGCACCGACGTTCGACCGACGAGGCCCGATGGCGGATCGACATGGGAAAGTGAGGAAGGAAGGATTTTACTTGAGTAAAATTCAAGCACTGGATATCCTCGTCACGATGAAGACCAAATCGACAACTCTGACCGACCAACTTCGCAAACTGATCGAAGACGGGGAACTCAGCCGCTACCAGCTTTGGCAGCAAACCGGCATCGACCAAGCCGTCCTGTCGAAATTCGTGAACGGCAAAGGGGGCTTGTCGATGGAATCACTCGACAAGATCGGCGAAGTCTTGAACCTGCAAATCACAAAGCGGCCCATCGCAGCCAAACAGCGTAAGGGAGAATGACATGGCATCTGTGGTCAACGATCCAAACGGGTTCAAGCGAGTCATCTTCAAAGGGCTGGACCGCAAGCGTCATCCGATCCGGCTCGGCGAGTGTTCCGAGAAGTTCGCGATTACCGTCGGCGGCCATATCGAGGAAATCGTCAACGCGACGATTCGCAGTCTGCCGGTTGCTCGCACGACAGCGGAATGGTTGGCAACCCTGTCGCCGATCATGGAAGCCAAGCTCGTGAAGGTTGGGTTGATCCATCCCCGCGACGATGCCAACCCGATCACGTTGGGCAGATTCTTGGATGCCTACATCGAACGCCGCTCGGACGTGAAGCCGAACACGAAACAATTCTTCGGCCACGTTCGGACCAATCTGATCGACGTGTTTGGGGCGGATCGTCCGCTCGACAGTCTCACCGCTGGGGATGCCGATGACTTCCGACGCGCTCTGCAACGGCTCGGTGAGCCGTCCGACCCGAAACCGGAAGCCAAGACGCGGAAGCAACTGAAACTCGGCCCGGTCACGATCGCTCGGCGTTGCAGCATGGCTCGCACGTTCTTTCGCGACGCCGTGAAACGAAAGCTGATCGACTCAAACCCATTTGAAGACATCGGCAGTGGCCCGAAATCCAACCCCGCTCGGCAACAGTTCATCGACCAACCAACCATTGAGAAGGTCATCGCCGGCTGCCCCGATGCCGAATGGCGGCTGCTGGTGGCATTGTCTCGATACGGCGGCCTGCGAATTCCGTCCGAGGCGTGTCTGCTTCGCTGGCGTGATGTTGATTGGAATGAAGGCCGGTTGACGATCCACTCGCCCAAGACCGAGCATCACGCCGGCAAAAGTTCGCGAGCGGTCCCCATCTTTGGCGAGTTGCGTCCGTATCTGGACGAACTCTTCAACACCGTGACCAACGGATTCGAGCAGCCGGTCAATCCCGACGCTTGGGTTCTCGCCGGCTTGCACCGTCAAGCCGCAACCGTTGGCGATTGGAAGCGAGTCAACCTGCGGACTCGATTCGAGAAGATCATCAAGCGAGCGGGCGTGACCCCGTGGCCGCGACTGTGGCACAACCTCAGAGCGAGCCGGCAAACCGAACTGACGGAAGTGTTCCCCGCTCACGTCGTCAGCGCGTGGCTCGGCAACAGCGAACGCATCGCCGCTCAACACTACCTGCAAGTGCTCGACTCACACTTTGAAAAAGCGGCGCGCGTTCCGGCGCGCGCCACGCCTGCAAGCGATGATTTTGAGACGCACCGAGCCACCGAAAAAGCAAAACCCTCGCATTTCCGAGGGTCTGCATTTGAAAGGCACGCCCAGAGGGATTCGAACCCCCGACCTACGGATTAGAAATCCGTTGCTCTATCCAACTGAGCTATGGGCGCAGAAAACGATACTGCCGGAGAATAGCTGCCGTGGATGGGGAGCTAAAGTGCAACGAAGGATTGGAGAGAGCTCGGCGGAGACTTCGCCCTGAATGTTGGATCGCGTGTTACTTTCGCTCCGAAGCTGGTTGTTGGACGACGACGATCCAGCCGGTGTCGTGCAATTCATGAGACGCGGTGCGCAGGATGACTGGCTCGAAGGCGGCGATCCAGCGGCGGGCCGTTTTGTCGTCCGTTGCGTCGAGGAAGCTCTCTTTCAGGAGTCCGATCTTCTCCATCTGTTGACGCTGCTGCTGCTGCTGCACGCGTGAAAGTCGTAATTGCTCTAACTCTCTGAGCAGAGAATCGGGAATCCGCTGCGAGGTGTGCGCGAGCGTTCCATTCTGGCTCCGCGAGTCGTACAGCACGGTGCCACGCTCATCAAGGGCGCTGTTGTTCGTGTCGATCAGCTTGAGAACTCGGTCGCCACCCAACTGCGATTCGAGGATTCCGAACTGGCCGATTTGAACGCTGGTCGTCAGCACGCCGATGACCCGCCGCTCATTGGCGACGCCGGCCCAGATCGGAGCGGAGAGCGCCACCACCAACGATTCATCGGCCTTGCTGCGGTACACGTTCGAGCGGTGCGGACGAGTGAGCGGAACGAGGTCTTGCTTCTGAGCGGGATCCACATCTCGGCCAAGTCCGTGAAAGTAGTCACGAAAAACAAAGCTCTTCCCGATGATGTCGGCCTTGGGATATCGCCCCAAGCACATGCCTTGGCGATCGAAGACCGCCCAGCTTTTGGAAGGGGCGATCGACTCGTACTGCGACAGGCGATCGCTCAGCCAGAGTTGCAGGTCGCGGTCGCCGCTGGGATCAACCGGGTTCGACTCCAGAGCGAGCAGTCGCTGTTGCAATTCGGGGTCGGCCGTCTCACGTTCCAAAATGAGCCATCGGGACTGAAGGTCTTGCCCGACGGCTTTGGCCACGAATTCGGCGGCAAGTTGCAAGCTGTCCTTTTGCGTGGCTTCGGCGGTCGTGCGAGCGTCCCGTTCGCTGTTCGCCGAGCGATTGAGCAGCATGGCGGCCGACGTCACGACCAGCGACACGACCACCAGTGCCGTCAGGATTGCCTGCGTCCAGACGCGGTGTTGTCGAGTCCATCGTCCCAGCCGTTCGGAGAAGCCTTCCTGGTAGGCTGTCACCGGGTCGTCTGCCAGCCACCGTTCCAAATCGGTCGCCAGATCCAAGGCCGTGAGATATCGCCGGGATGGTTCGATCGACAACGCCTTTTCACAGATGGCGGCCAGTGGCCGAGGCATGTGCTTGTCGAAACGCCGAGGAGGCACGAACGATCCGTAGCGAGCCTTCGTCACGACCTCGTGGACCGACTCGCCGGAATACGGAGCTTGGCCGGTGAGCAATTTGTAGAGCGTCGCGCCAAGCGAAAAGATGTCGCTGGCCGGACGCACCGCCGCTCCGTTGGCTTGTTCAGGACTCATGTACGCGGGCGTCCCCACGGGACCGCCGCTGCTGCTGTTGGAACTGCCGGTTCCCGAACTGGGAAGCAGCGTCTCTTCGCCGCTCGCCTTGGCCGAGTCGTCGCGATCCACGGGAATGGCCAAGCCCCAATCGACGACCAGCGTCTCGCCGTATTTCCCCAGCATGATGTTGTCGGGCTTGAGGTCTCGATGCACGATGCCTCGATTGTGCGCGTAGGCGATGGTCTTACAGGAAGTGATGAATCGCGACAGCAGATTGTGCAGTTCGCTGGTTCGTGCTACCGAAAATGGCGAGGCCGCGTGCGTGGCATGTCCATTGGTCAACGAAGAATGGGGCGCATGGAATTGAGCGATGGTCTCGTCGAGCGTCACTCCATGAATGAACCGCATCGCATAACAGGGACGCCCATCGGGGGTCCGGCCGATGCCATACACCGGCACGACGCCGGGATGATCCAGCTTCGCGGTCACTTCGGCTTCGAGTTGGAATTGCGTTTGGCATTCCGCTCGATGGAGGTGACGCGCGCGGATGAACTTGAGCACCACGTCGCGCTGCAGTTCCAAATCATCGGCGACGTAAATCTCTCCCAAGCCGCCACGGGCGAGAAATCGCAGTTTGCTGAAACGATGCTGGAAGACCAGCGTGTCCCGCGTCTCTTCCGGTGGTCCCGACTGGATCACGGTGGCGACAGCGGTGCTGGCTTCCGCTCCCTGCGTCACAAACGCGGGACTGTGCTCGATCTCTTCGATCCGCCGTTCGACCTCGGCGACTAATTCAGGGCAGTCGGAACATAGTTCGTCGGCCGAGGCGTACTCTCCTCGCTCGAAACGTCGCCGCCATTCGGCGACCAGTTCTTCAACCTGCATGACGCTGGTCATCGCGATGTCCCCCACGACTCAAGTCCGCAGAACGTCGCTCATCGAGCTTCCCTCAACGGTCGATGCCGACGAATCTATCCCGCGATGGTCGCGGCGACCACCAGCGTCAGGCATGCCGGCATTAAGCTTCGGTGATCCACATTTGGCGGCTGCGTCAGCCTCTCGGATGGCTCCTGAGCCTGTGGAGTGGCGAGTTTGGGGCACATCTCCGAATCGTCCGCACAATCGGTAGGTTCGGTGGAAGGGGGGCTAGGATTGCGAAGCGGACCAAAGTGCCGAGAGACTCTGGGGGACGGCGTCTTCTAAACTCATCGACCTGGAAAACTGATCCTCGCCGTTCACGATCGGGTCGACTTCATGACTGCTGTAATGAACCCTTCTCAACCGCCTCGTGCGTCATCCGCGCCGCAAACTCAGCTCGCCGATGCGTCGATGCTCGAATACAAATTCCCGGTTTCTCTCAAAGCGTCACGAACGACGGCAGGGTTCGCCTTGGTGTTGGGACTGATGTACCTGTTTCTGAGTTACCGCCCGCTGTGGCATACCGATTTGTGGGGGCACTTGGCTTACGGACGATTGATCGTCGCCACGAAGTCCATGCCGACCACCGAACCGCTGATGCCGCTGGCGTCCGGAGTGCCGTTTGTCGATACGGCCTGGCTGTCGCAGGTCATCGGCTTTGAAGCCATGAATCGCCTGGGAGTCACATCGCTTGGTTTTTTGTATGCGGCGTCGATCACCGGTATGGCAGGACTGCTGGTGTGGCGCGGGTATCGACGCTCGCAGAGCGCGGCGATCGCGCTCGCGGGATTGGTCCTGTGGCTCTGGGGTTGCTGGCAGCATCTCAACATCATGCGGCCGCAGATGGCGGGGATTCTGTGTTTCATCCTGTTGCTGACGCTACTGACGTCGCGGCATCGGCGAACGTGGCATTGGGTCGCGGTGCCGGCGCTGTTCGCGGCGTGGGCCAATCTGCATGGTTCGTTCGTCGTCGGCTTGGTGCTGCTGGCGGGCATGGCCGTCGGTCGAATGCTCGACCTGGCGGTTCGCTGCGGCGATGTCCGAGCGATCCGCCACGACAGTCAGGTCCGCCGGTATGTGCTGATGTTGGAGCTCGCGGCGGCAGCGGTGCTGTTCAATCCATACGGTCTGCGACTGTATGCCGAGGTGTTCACCGTCGCCAACAATCCCAACGTCGCGGAACTGACCGAGTGGAGTCCGCTGCAACTGCGGATGGCTCAGGGGCAGGCGACGGCGGCGATCGCTCTGCTGTTGATCGTGTTGTATCGCCTCAGCCCTCGTCGAGTGACTGCGGCTGAAGTGTTGTTGCTGTTCGGATTCGGCGCGTCGGCGTTGTGGACTTCTCGAATGTTGGTGTGGTGGGTTCCTCTGGCGGTCACCTTCGGGATGCAACATGCCAGTGCGATCTGGCATCAGTGGCAATCAAACTCGGAGGCACAATTCCCGATTCAGCGGAGCGGCCGTTGGAGCGTGATCACGGTCGGCATCTTGTGGATTTGCTTCGCGTTCACTCCATTCGGCGGACGTGTACTGCACGGCAACGAGGGGCAGCTCAAGCTGGAGAAAATGCTCTCGCACCAAACGCCACTCAGTGTGGTTGAGCATCTGAAGAAGTTGGCGGACCAGAATCGCTTGCCGCGCGGGCAGATGTTCAACACCTACGAGTGGGGCGACTATCTGCTGTGGGCGGGACCACCGAAGCTCAAGGTGTTTTTGGCGTCGCATGTGCATCTCGTGCCGCGCGAGGTCTGGACCGATTACATCGCGATCAGCAACGTCGCATCGGGTTGGGAGGAAACTCTGGATCGCTATGGAGTCAACTTGATCGTCTTGGATACAGCAACTCATGCTCCGTTGATCGGGCGGCTGCGTGAAAATGAAAACTGGCGGCTGACGTACTCGGACAATGTCGGAGCGGTCTTGGTCCGCCGGAAGGCAATTTGAAGTCGGCTGGGTTTCGATCCCGCCAGTGATAGCCTGACGGCCTATTGAAAACTGGACGTAGGGTGGGACCAGCGGCGCTTCGCCGCGCCGGCCCACCAGGTAACTCAAGCGATTGGAGATGGTGGGCCGGCGCTCGAAGCGAGCTTGTCCCACCCTACGAATGAGGTTCATCATGAAACTGCGTCGCGTCCCTGCGTTGATGTTTGTCGTTCTGCAAGTTCC
>CAZILR010000018.1:0-12953 GCA_964539995.1 uncultured Planctomyces sp. | reverse complement strand
TCATCATGAAACTGCGTCGCGTCCCTGCGTTGATGTTTGTCGTTCTGCAAGTTCCGATCGTGGCGGCGTTCGCGTGGTCGTATGCGTCACTCAGCCCGGAATCGCAGCGGCAAGTGCGGCGATTGGTCGTGGCCAAACCGCAGAACATCGAGATCCCGCTCGAACGGGACACCGCGCTGGAAATCGTGCCGCTGTACGACGACCCGCAACTCGTCAGCGACGAGGAACTCGCGGCGGTGCTGAAGCAAATCGTCCCGCACTTCCCCGCCAAAAAGATGAAACCGAATCACGTCGAGCACGCGCTCCGTGCGTGGCACGTTGATGCGAAGTTCCAAGACCCAGATGCACTCTCTGGCGAAAAGATGCGCGACTTCTTGATTGATTACGGACGATTCGCGGCGTCGTGGGAACCCGAGAAGGAAACCGAATCACAGCCCGAACCACTGCTGCAAGAGCGGCCGGATGACGGCGTTTATGTGCAATGGGGCCGCGAATCGAACTCGGCGTCCGTGCATCACGATCATCTGCTGGCATGCTTGACGGAGGCGGGATTGCCGCTGTCTCAGCCGGTCTTCACGCCGAATCGACGAGACCTGACGTTTCGCGATGTGTTGCGGCAAGCGCTGCGTGACTTTCGCTACGACGAGCGTGAGACCGAGTGGTCCGTGATGGCCTTCGGACTGTGGCTGGCTCCGACGACAAAGTCTTGGCGATTAGCGGACGGCCGCGAAATGTCCTTCGACATGCTGGCCCAGCGACTGCTGCGCGGACACAAGAAAATGGGAACGTGCGGCGGCACACATCGGCTGTACTCGCTGATGGTCCTGCTGCGGCTCGACGAACAGTACGACATCTTGTCCGACGACATGCAGAAGGCGGTCTATCGACATCTCGAAACGGTTCGCGATCTCTTGAAGGTCGGACAATTCGAGGACGGTCATTGGGCCTACAACTGGCCGGCTGGTGAAGACGCCGTCAAGAAGCCCGACTTGTCGATCCCGCTCTTCCGGCATGTGATTGCGACAGGGCATCATCTCGAATGGTTGGCGATCGCGCCGGAGTCGCTGCATCCGCCTCGCGAACAAATCCGGCAAGCAGCCGCTTGGATCATCCAGAAAACGGTTGCGATGAATGAGTCCGAGATTCTCGACAACTACACGTTCTTCTCGCACGTCGGCAACTCGCTGGCCATGTGGCGCAAGACAACGCCATCGAAGTTCTGGATGGAGTGGGAGAAGACTCACCCGTTCGAGCCGAAACCCAAGCAAGAGGTCGAGCCGACCGCGACAATCCAAGTCAAACCCGGCAAACCGGGCGAGTCCGCCGTGAAGCATTAACCTTGCAGTTGCCCCCGACGCAAAGTCGGTGGTGTGATCTTTAGACCCGCGGCGGCGATCCGTTCGGCCGCGCGAAAATCATGCGGCCGGTACTGCTTTGCAGCACGCTCGTGACGGTCGTCTCGATCTCTTTGCCGATCAAGTCGCGAGCTTGCTCGCAGACAACCATCGTGCCATCGTCGAGATAACCGACCCCCTGCCCTTGAGCCTCACCCTCGCGGATCACGCGGACTTTCAGGTTGTCACCGGGCAGATATCGCGGCCGCAGCGAACTGGCGACGTCATTCAAATTGATGACCTCGACTCCCTGCACGGCGGCGACGCGGTTGAGATTGAAGTCGCTCGTGACGACGCGGCCATTCAGATCCTTGCCAAGTTCGACGAGCCGCTGATCGACCGTCAGGCCGCGATAATCAACTTCTTTTTTCTTGGTGTCGTAAACCGAGACCTCCACATGCGGCATCTGCTGCAGCTTGGCGAGAACTTCCAGCCCGCGCCGGCCGCGCATCCGGCGGTTCTTGTCCTGAGAGTCGGCGATGTCCTGAACTTCCTTCAGCACGAAATCGGGAACGATCATTCGCGAATCGAGAATTTTCGTCTCGACCACGTCGGCGATGCGGCCGTCAATGAGCGCGCTGCTGTCGAGAATCAGCGGCCGGATCCCCTTCAACTCGCGAGCGAACTCGACGTACGGAATCACGAATCGGAAATCGTCCCGCGTCTGCACCAGCAGCGACGTGCTCAAGAACGTGACCATCAAGGTCAGCACCAATTTGATCGGGCCTTCGTACTTCAGCAGCTTCAGGGCCTCCAGCAACGGAGTCATGGTCTGCCCCATCATGTAGCTCAGCAGGACGCCAATCAGCAGTCCAAAATAGATCGCCGAGATCACTTCGATCCGTTTTCGCGGCGTGAAAACGTCGATCAGCGTCACGATCTGCGAGACCAACAACATCAAAATAAACGCGATGAATTGATGGTCTTTGAAGACATCGTAGGGATCGTCCCAGGTATTGACGAACGCCGCGATCGCGCTGGCACAGATCAGAAAGTAGCTGGCCCGCAGAACAATCAGAAACATGGTCAGGTCACATTCGCTGGCGGAGAAAAGACGATTCGGTCCACGATCAAGAACCTGAAGAATCGTCGAGTCAACGATAATCACTGACAACTGAACGATGCAACCGCCGCCGCGCGACTAAGAGACCGTCGCCAAATCCGCACGCAGCAATTGATACAGCGCGTCGAGCGATTGCGGGATGACTTTCGTATCGCCGATGATCGGCATGAAATTCACATCGCCGTTCCAACGCGGCACGACATGCCAATGCAAATGCCCTGGCAGCCCTGCCCCGGCGACACGCCCCAAATTCAAACCGACGTTGAATCCCTCCGCGCCCATCACGAGGCTCAGCAACTTGACCATGCGCCGGAGTTGAACTTGCAAATCGAGCAATTCTGCGTCGCCAAGCTCCTCCAGCGAAGCCTTGTGCTCGCGCGGAGCGATCAGCAGGTGTCCGTTGTTGTACGGAAAGCGGTTGAGCACGATCAGCGAATGCTCAGAACGATCGACGACGTAATTTTCGGCGTCGCGTGTGTCGTCGCGGTAGCGGCACAGGAAGCAACCCTCTTTCGGTGGATTGCCAGCGTCCTTGTCCACCGCGTTGACGATGTAATTCAGCCGCCACGGAGCCCACAATGTTTCGTGCGACACAGTTGATTGTCCTCGATGAAACAGGAGAGGCACTCGCGAACTACTTGGGGATATACAACAACTGTTGCGACTTGAGCTTGGCGGACGCATCCAACCCGTTGGCCGAACGAAGTTTGTCCGTGCTGACGCCGTATCGCTTGGCGATGTTGCTCAGCGTCTCACCAGATTGAACTGTGTGATACGTTGCCGAACCCGACTCATCCGGCAAGTTGAACACCGACTCGGCCGGGACTTGCTGAACCTCAGGAGCCTCCAATGTCGGCAGACCAGAAGGATTCACTGGTTGCTGAATCACAGGCGGAGGACGATTCACCGCACGTCCCGGATCGACCACAGGAGAGCCGCAACCGATCGCGCTCGTAGCAACAATGAAGACCGCCCAGACGAAACCATCGCGTCGCTTCATCCTTGAAACCTCAAAACTAAAACGCCGGCTGAGTCGATTGGCCGGGGAGCGTGGGGGGCTCGGTGACTCCATTCGCGGTTTTGGTCGGCGGCACTGGTGTCGGCACGATCACGCCGCACGACATGACGTACTGAATTGCCTGATCCAAAGACATATCGAGCTCCAGAAGCTCGCTCCGTTTGACATTCATGGTGTACCCGGCGAAAGGAATCGGAGCACTCGGAATCAACACGTTGACCAACGGTTCGCCGGCAACTCGAACACATTCGGACATCCCATCGCCGGTGACGAACGCCAACGACCAAATGCCGGGACGAGGATATTCCACGGCCACCACATGACGAAACTTCGGATCCTTCTCCGCGAGGAAGAAGTCGGTCACATGTTTCACCGCCGTGTAAATCGCTCCGACCAGCGGCACTCCGGTGACGAACGATCCGACTCGCAACACGAACCACGCTCCCAAGCGGTGCGTCACGAATCGACCGATCGAATAGACCATGACAATCGAGATCACCACCGCCACGGCACTCAGATGGAACAGGCTCTGAAAATAGCGCGTCGCCGCCAATTCCATGTAGACGCCGATCGTGGTCTTGGGCATCTGCACCGGCCCCAACCGCTTGACGACGTCGCGGTAATCCGGGTACGGCAATGCTTGCTTGTCGAACGGGATGAACGCCAATTCCTCCAATCGACTGCGAACCTCGACCGTGGCGACTTCACGGGAAGGTCCATCGGCTTTGGCTAACCGCTCCAGTAACTCCGTGCGGTCTGTCGGCAGTACTCGGTAGTTGCGTTCGCAAAAGGGCAACGCGGGCAAGCCATCGGGAGCGACTAACCCTTCGAGCGGACGCGCGTTATGCACCGCATTGGCAATGCAAAATCGCACTGCCGAACTAATCGGCTGCACCACGAAATCGTTGATCCCGTGAGCGATCCAAATCAGGATCACCAGCGTCAGGATCGGCGGCAGCGAGATCGCCAATCCGCGCAGAAAGATTCTCGTCGCCGAAACTTCTTTCGGTGCGGGAGTCGATGGCACAGACGAACCGCTGGGCTGAGACATGCGGAAAACCACCGGGCCGCGCGGGGAACTCAGAAACTCGACGACGGGTGAACGGCCGGAGTATAGTCGGCCTCAGTCCTCGTTCAAGGACTTGCGCGGAGTGGTGGAACGGACGAACGCGCAGCGGCGTATCCAGACTTCAGCGATTTTCACAAGGGAGGATGTCATGCAACGCACTCGAAACGCTCTGGTGGCTGGCTTGGTCTTGGGACTGCTGAGCTTGGCCGCTCCAGTTCAAGCCCAAGTTTACTATGTGCAGTCGTCGAGTTTTCATGCGGCCCCGGTGTCACAGTCGGTGGTGGTGACACGATCGTTCGGCGCACCTCGCTATTCCAACTCGTTCGGCGTTCAGCAAGCGTGGAACAGCCGAGCCTCAGCTCCGGCGGTCTATTTCGAGCCCAGCTATTTGCCAGAATCCGGTGATTACTACCCGGCCGTATCTTCTCGATCGATCTCCGCTTCTCGTCCGGCGGTTTCGTCGCGAGTCGTGTCCTCTCGGCAGGTCGTCGTATCCCAGCCAGTCATTTACTCTCAACCAGTGGTTTATTCCGAGCCGGTGATCTACTCAGAGCCTGTCTTCGTGTCACAGCCGGTGCGAGTTTATCGCTCGGCGGTCTCGTCGCCGCGAGTCACTCGCGAAGAGATCGAGTACCGGCCCGGACACTACGAGTACGAACAAAAAGGAAAGTTTGAAGCTTTCGACGGACGCCGCATCAAGACGTACCGCTACGAATACGAAGTCGATCAGCGCCCCGGACGCACGAAGTACAAATTCGATATCGACGATTGATTCAACGTAGCCATCATCTTCAACGTAGCCATCATCGCTCCGCGTGATGAGCCTTTGGGCAAACCGCGCCGAGCGAGTCGAAACCTTCGCGAGTCGAACGAGGAAGGCTCGTCACGCGGAGCGATGACGGCTACGTTGGCGCGGCATCCTCACTCATCCACCGACCGATACAGCGTTTTCGTCACGAGAAATCCGAGCGACTGGTACAGCTTCACGGCCGGCACGTTCGCGGCCGTCACTTCGAGCGAAATGTGAGTGAGTCCGCTCGCGCAAAAGCCGCACAGCGCGGCCTGCACGAGCGCCCGGCCCAAGCCCCGTCCGCGATGTTCCGGAACGATGCCGACGTTTTGAATCGCTCCTGATTCCGGCACCGAACTGAGTCCTTGAATCGTGCCACAATCTGCCAATTTCCCCAAAGCGGCATCGTCGCGGACCAACAGCCACGTCGCACTGGGAACGAACAGCGGATTCGTCGCGATGTAGTCCATCAACCGCCGACAGCCATCCGCGCTGCGCAGTGACGGAAAGACTTGGCCGTCTTTCTCGGTCTCGAAGCAGCGAAACTTCACGGCCGCGTGCCGATCCAACAGTTCCGGCGTCCATTCGAGCCAACGATAACCGGCCGGCAAGATCGGCTCGGCGATGTGACATCGCGTCAAGTCGATCTCCAATCGCAAGCGGCGGCAGAAGAGGGTCGTCATGTCGTCACGTTTCCACACAACAGTTGGTGACTATCTGAGTAAAACGGCGTCGCCCCAATCGACGTGATCCTGTGAGTCGCCGAGTTCTCCAAAATCGACGACCAACGTCAGCCGCTTGGCTCCGGTCACGTCGATCATCGGGAGTCGCGTCGGTCTCTGCGAGCGAGACAAACTGGGTTGCTCGAACACGCGGCGACCATCGACCTCGACCGCACAGGACGCCGTTCCGCCGCCGACGGTCGTGTCGTCCAAACCAACGATCGCGTGAAATGCTCGATACTTCCCGGACAAGTCGAACGTCACCATCGAGCGGCTGTGCATTCCCAAGCCCTTGGGAAACTCACGACCGCCCAGCCGCAGAGGTCGGCCGGAAACGGAACGGTCTCGCTGCATCGGCCATTCGCGTGAGCCAGGCAAGAACGCTGCGTGCTTCGCTTCCAGCGGCGTCAAATCGGAAAGAAAGATCGCTCGGCCGTGCAATACACGCAGTTCGAAAATCGCTTCGAGCGGGATGTCCCACGCGAGACCAGACACATGCGCAGCTTTGAGAATTGCCCCTTCCACACGACTCTTCGACGCGAGCAACGTGACGCGCGAACCGTCTCGCAACGACGCCAGCCAGCAGAGTTCTTTCGGCTCCGGCAGCGCGAGCAACTCAGGATTGAACGCGATGTCGCGCACGTCCACGATAGGCAGAGTCACCTCACGGCCCACGGACTTCAGCGAGACGGTCCCGTCCCGCCAACGGGACACCTCACCGGATGACACATCGCCGTTGAGCAATCGCAATTCATCGCGATCCTCTTTGCGATCGAACAACCACGCGGCGATCTCGTCGCGGCGATCTCTTGCGTGTGGCAATGACAATGACAATCCGCGCACCGATTCCAGCGGCAGAGCGAACTTCGGCCACTCTGGAAACTCTCGCCACGTCGCGCGAAGTTGTTCGTCTTCAATCGCCTCGCCGCCAGCGATCAGCCGATCACCATTCGCCAGCCAAATTGCCGAGCCACGCGGCTCGTGGGGCAGGTTTTCAACCTGCCCGAAACGCAGCCACACGACGTCCCGCCATTTCCATTCGGTGGGTGCATCGCCGATGCGAACCGCTTCGTGCGAGATCGCTCGCAGCGAACCGCTCGCCTCGCGGCCGGCGGCATCAAAGACGGTGACGCGAGGCTCATCGGCGACCAACGCGGGCGACATCCGGCACAGAGTCAAAACGAAGGCGAGGAAAGCGGCGATGAATCGTCGCACTCCAAAACGAGGCGTCATCGCGTCCCTCCTTGGTCGTCGAGGGCGGGTGCTTTCGGTGGTTCTTGCGGCGCGTGTTGTTCGACGCGAGGCGCGCACAGCCAACTCAGCAGTGGGCCGGGCAGGACTCCGCAGCCGATCAAGATCACGGACGCCAGCACCGTCGAGAACAATGACGAGACTGCTCCCACCGGACGAGGTTGCCCCAGTGGCAGACCGAACAGCATGATCCACACTGAACGCATCGCGATCGAGGCGGACCAGACCGCGCTCAACGCCATGAGCGCCGCCAACACCAGCAAGCCGCCGTGCGGAATCAACAAGGCTGGTGGCCCCCACTCGCCGCGCACATTCATCGCGGCCAGCGCGACGAACAGGCGACTCCAGAAACCCGCCAGCAGCGGCAGGCCCGACAAGCTCAGCAAGCAAACCGACGCGCACACCGCCGCAATCGGCTCGAAGTGGAACAGTCCGCGCAGATCATCGACGAATTCCACCGGCCGCTCGCGACGACGCAGGTAGGCCAACACGCCACTCAATCCGATCACGGCGACACCATCCAACAGCAACAACAGCCACGCCGCTTGAGCCGCTGTCGGCAAATTCCATTCGACAATCGACGGTGCTGAATTATCCGCGGCAGCTTTCTTCACGAACGACCAGGCCGCGATCGCCAGCAACAGCCAGCCTCCCTGAGCCACCGCCAGCAACCACCACTGCTTGACGAGTTGCCGTTCGACGCGCGCTTGCAGCAGCGGCACGACACAGGTGATTGCCGCCAGCACTCCGATCAGCAACTGCGCGGTCGATTCCGACGCCGTGATCGTCCCCGGCCAGAGCTTGACCCACGCCAAGAGTGCCGCCGCACGCGAGAACAACAACTCGTTTAACCGTAAGCCGCAGGCGTACGCGCTGACACAAAGAACATCGTCACCAATCAGCGACGTCGCGCACGCCTGCGGTTTGCGGTGAATCGACTGACTTCCGAACGAAAAATGAAACGGCGCGCACACCGCGTATCCGGCCAGAGCAGTGCCGATGAAGATCGCCGCGAGAGTCAACACACGCGAACCGCCTCCCGCGATGGTGAACCGCGCGGATGCTCGATGCACATAGCTGGTCTGCAATGCCTCGTGAATCGTCTCCAAACGAGTCGATCCCGTCACCGCCACCAAGAGCACGAAACCCAACAGCAACAGCCACGACAGCGGAAATTGGCCGTCGTTCACCAGCCGCTCACTCGGCGAAGTCAGAACCCTTGTCCCCAGCGCGGCGACTTGTAGCCCTAAAAAAAGCGTCACGACATCACCTGCTCGTGACATCAAGCACAAACCCGCCAACAACACGAATTGCAGTGGCAACGTGCGTCGCCAGCGGGACGCACTTCGGGAGGGCGAGGCTCCCGCCGAGCCGCTGCCAGTGGAGATTGTCTCCAAGAGGAACGGCTCGGCGGGAGCCTCGCCCTCTCGTCCGTCTTTCCAATGCAGCGCCGTCAGCAGCGTGCCCCAAATCAGCGAGACCGTGAAGGTCGCCCGCGACAGATCGTCGCCGGTCGCATCGGACCAACTCAGCGCCGCGAGTAACAGCGCCAGCAAACATCCCGGAGCAACCCCGCGTCGGGCTGCCGGCCACGAAGACGCGATGATTCCCAGCGTTCCCGCTCCACCGAGAATCGCGACTGGGTTCCAGAGATCACGCCAATCCATCACGTCAACGGGTCTCCGAAACAGATGGAGTCGTCGAAAGCGCAGCGGCGGACTCTCGGTCGATCGGCGGCAACGACATCAGACTCGGTTGGAGACGATTCACCACGAACTGCGGCGCGACTCCCAGCGCGATGTTCAGCCCGACCAATGTTGCCGCGACGAATGCGTCACGTCTCGTCCAGCAGGCCAGCGACCAATCCAACGGCTCGCGATCCGCGCGCACCCACATCCAGGCGATCAGGCCGCTGGTCATCAGGCTCAGCGCCGCCGCGTTGAAGGCGTGCTGAAACAATCCGAACGGCGTGACGAACTCCGCCACGAAGCCGCTCAATCCCGGCATCCCGATCCAGGCGAAGAGTGCGAAACGAAGCAAGAGGGACGAGGAATGAGGGGCGAGGGGCGAGTTGGAAGGCAGAGGCACAGCGTTGTTCTTGTCTTCGTCTTGCTCGCCCCTCGCCCCTCGCTCCTCACCCCTACTCCTCGGCAGCAGCCACACCAGCAAGCCCACGGTCAGCCCATGACTCAAGACGCGCAGCACGCCGCCGGTCAGTCCTTCGAGAGTCAGTGTCATCACGCCGATCAAACTTAAGCCGACGGAGCTGCACGTCGCCAATGCGATGCGACGATGCCAGTCTTGCTCGCCGAACGCCAACGCGGCCGCGAGCAAACTGCTCAAGCCCACGAGCGTCGTGAAGCTGTCGGCGTACTGACTCATCAAGTCGGGAAACACCGGCACGACAAACCGCAGCCAGCCGTAGACACCCACCTTGAGCAGCACTCCCGCCAAAACCAGTGCCACTCCACGCGGGGCCGACGCGAACGACTCCACAAATCCGCGATGCAACGGAGCTAACCCCAACGGCCAGGTAAACCCGACGACTAGCAATCCAAACAACCAAACATTGATCGTTCCCCACAAGAGCGCGTTGCCGCCTCCGACCGTCACGCGCCCGATTCCGGCAATCAACTCCGGTATCGCAAACACCAGCGGAGCTTCTCGGATCTCGGCCCGGGGAAACATCCAATGAAACGCGAGGACCAGTCCACCCAACCCCAACGCGACGAACCAGCCTCCCAACCAAGTGGTCTTCAGCAGCCAGGGGAAGACATCGTGTCGCCGCCAGTCACCACCATGTCCCGAAAGCCAGACGACGGCCAGCAGCGTGCTCATCCAACACACCACGAACAACACCACGTCGAGCGCGACGAACGTGCCAACGAGACTGGATTGAAGCCAAAGCCACGGGAGAGGCGAGTGGGCAGTGGAGAGTGGGCAGTGGGGAGCTGGGAATGCCGTGTGCGAAAGTTGTTGTTCCCTTCTCCCCACTCCCCACTCCCCACTCCCCACTGTGACAAGCAACACGCTCAGCGCGACGAACCAGATGCTGATGCCATCCACTCCGACCGCAAAACGAAGATCCGGCCCCCAGTGCGCGAGAACCTCGATGACTCGCCGCTCACCGCGAAGATTAAACTGTTCCAGCAAAGCCGACCGAGACTCGCCGACCCACGCGAAACTGTCTCGAAACTGAAATCGCTGGATCGGGCCGAGCAACGCGGCTTGCTCCTGCGACCTCTCTGATTTCAACGGCTCGTACGCGACTACCAGCCAGACACTCAACACGACGGACAGAAGCAGATGGACCTGCAGCGCCCTCCGAACCGCGTCCACTCCCGCTCGCCTTGCGACGAGAATGAACACCGCGCTCAGCAACGGCAACACCATCAGCCACAACGGCAAGTGCTCGCGAATCGGTCGGACCAACGCATCCCACATCGGAAAACTCTCCGCGATCACGACCGCAGCCACAGCAGCATCCACGCCAGCACCGTCACCGAACCAACCGTCGTCAACGCGCCGATCAACGCCGAACCGCGAGACAACGGCTCCGCAGACTCGCCGATGAAATTCGTCATCCGATTCCGTAGTGATCGCAGAGCGCGGCCGATCACTCGTTCGTCAAACCACACCAACCACTCGCCGATCACCGCCGCAGGATGCACGAACAATAAGAAACAGAGGTCATCCCAATAAAACCGATTGCGGCTCAGCCGAGCGAACGGCCCCATCGCCGCTGAAAATTTCTCCGGCAACAACGACGGCTGCGAGTACAACCACCACGCCAGCACAGCTCCCGCCGCCGAAAGCGGCAGCAACGGACTAAATTGAAGGAAGCCAAGTCGGTGAGTCGAAGCTCCGGCAAGCCCCATCACCAACCCGCCAACCAGCAGGCCGCCAATCGCCAACCCCAGCCCGAACGAACTTGGCTCAGGCAAGCGACCTTCCGCCTGTCGTTGCCGACGAGCGTTGAACCACGCCCGGAGCAACGCGAAGCTCGTCAAGAATTCCGCCACGCAACTCATCACGATCACCAACGTCCAAACGCGCGACTCCGTCGAACCAAACACTAAGCTCACCGAATCGGGCGCTTGGTTCGCGACTGGCTGGCTGTGTTCCCAAATGAGGTTCAGCACGCTGTGGCGTCCCCAAAGTCCCGAAGCCAAACCCAGGACCGCGAAGATCACGGCTCCAGAAAATCGCGAACGACTGCCCGACCGAGTCCCGATCAGCAGCACACCGATCATGACGCTCTGCCACAGAAACAGCAGCCGGATTTCGTTGCCAGCCATGTGGTCCAATCCCAATCCAACGAAAACCAATCCGCATTGTCCGACCGCAATCTGACTGAGCACTCTCGACCAATTGTTCTGAGCCACCGCATTCGCCGAGCACATCAACAACGTGAACGCTCCGACTGCGACCATCAGCAACCGCGTGTGTGAGGCCACCGTCAACAGCGGCTCGAAACGGATCAGCAGTCCAACGCCAACCGGCAAGAACGTCGCGCTCAACCACCACGCCAGCACCACTGGCTGAACTGAATCGGCATTCGAGTCATGCCAGCGATTCGACGGATCGGCCTTGAGCCGCTCGGCCACTTGATGCCCGTCAGGTACATTCCAAAGGCCGACCATCTCGTCGGAGAGCTTCGTCATCGAACTCCCCGCCTGGGCCGCGAAGCCCGCTTCGGTCTCCAGCCAAACCGTCAGCGGCAACTGCGCGCAGCGTCCGATGACACCGATCAGTAGGCACAGCGCGATGCTCTCGACGAGTTCCGGCCGCAGTGCTCCGATCGCCTCGGGCGTCCACGCCGAGAACTCCAGCGACGAACCGAAGTGCATCCAGATCAGCCCGAAGCCGCCGAGCAACGCCATGTCCGACAGTCGTTGCACCAGCCACACAGGACGAAACTCGGAATCCACCAGACTCGCGCGGCGAGCCAATTCCGAACTGGCCCACGCCGACAATGTCCATCCGATGAACAACTGCCCCAGGTTGCCAGCGAGCTGCGCGAGCAGCACTCCCAAGCAGGCCAGCCACAGCCAGCCGCGCGACTTTCCTTTCGGCCACCCCATCAACACGAGCAGCAGCACCGTGATCGTCAGTCCGAGCAGCATCCACGACAAGCCATCGAGTCGCACACCAAACGCCACGTCGAACCCCGGCATTCGCAGCCAGGTGAACAGCGGCCAGTTCACAGCGTCGTGCGTGCCCATGTCCGCCTATGTCAGCGCGAGGAAATTCTTCAGCAACTGGATGCCATGCTCGCCGGTCAGATAGCTCTCTGGGTGAAACTGCACGCCATGCGTTTGATAGTCGCGATGCTTCAATCCCATGATCTCGCGAGGCAATCCCGGTGATTCGGGATCAGCCCAGGCGGTCACTTCGAGTTCGGACGGCAGCGTCTCTTCGGGAACGATCAAGCTGTGATAGCGAGTCGCCTCGAACGGATTCGGCAAACCGGCGAAGACCCCTCGGTCGTTGTGATGAATCATCGACGTCTTGCCGTGCATCGGCCGACGTGCTCGCAAAACCTGTCCGCCGAAGACGTCTCCCAAACTTTGATGTCCGAGGCAGACTCCGAGAACGGGTAGCTTGGGGGCGAAGTGGCGAATCAACTCGCGCGAGATGCCCGCC
>CAZILR010000017.1:0-20363 GCA_964539995.1 uncultured Planctomyces sp. | reverse complement strand
ATGAGTTCGGAGTCGGTCTGCAACGGCGCGTCCAGCGTGGCATCGAATTCTCCGAGGGTTGGCAGTTCGCCGCGCCGCAAGTAGAGATCGAAGATTCCATCCTGGCTGAAAACGAGCGACGTCGAATCAAACGCAAAGCGAACCGTCGTGCCAGCGGTCAGATCGACCCGGTAGAGTAAACTGTCTGAGGAAAAATCGAATTGCCCATTCGTCGGAGTTCCCAGCGTCAAAGCTGGCACGTCCAAGTCAAAGCGGTCCAGCGACGCGCCGATGTTATTCGTCTCGTTGGCCTCTCGGACCACATTGCGGATGTCTGTCCGCAGCAGGACATGATAATCGCCGGGCACGACTGCCGGGAGACGCACGTTCGCCAACGTCTCGGTGTAGCTGCCGCCGATCGGCACGTCCCCAACATGCTGCACCGTCCCGATCCGCGTGTCCCCCAGATCAAAGGTCGTGTCGAGTGAGAGATACAGATCGTCGTTCCAGACGCCGCGCGCGATCGCCGATCCGTTGTTCTGAACCGTGTAGGTCAAGTTGAACAGGACGTTGGAGCCAAACGCGGATTCGGGCAGATTCACGGTGCCAATCACCAGATCGGACGGTGGCACCAGCGTGACTACCATCGGCGAAGCATTGCGTGCCGAATTGTTCCCCTCGGCATTTCGTTCGAAGACGCTAAACGAGGAATCGGCCAGGACGAATACATACACATCGCCAGAAAGGCCGTTGGGCAGTGTCAGCATCTGCGTGTTGGTATAAGTCTGGCCGGCATTCAACACGTTGGGCGAAGCGAAAAAGCCCATGTAAGTGTCGAAGTTTGGGTCAAAGACCGTATCGAGCGACAAATACACGCTGTCGTTCCAAACCCGTGGCGTGGTCGCCAGTCCGTCGTTGCGCACGGTCCAACTGATCGGGATGGTCTGGCCGCTGTCTGCGGTCGCCGGCACGGCGACGTTGGTGACAATGATGTCCGGCACCGGACTCAGCGTGACGCTCAGTGTTCCCGCAGCTTCGGCCGAGTTGTTGTTCTCATTGGAGCCTTCGAAAACTCCCGAGAAGACATCGGTCTGAACGAACACATGGAACGTGCCGGAAATCTCCGACAATTGGATGGAGCGTGAGACCTGATAGCTCTGGCCAGGATCCAGCCGATTGTTGCGAGCGATATCCTGCAGCGTACGGTCGTCGCCATTGCCGAACACGGCATCGGGCGACAGGACAATCCGGTCGGTCCAACTGTTTTGATTGGTCGTCCCCACGCCGAAGTTCTGCACGGTGAAGGTGAATGTCACCTGCTGATTCGATTGCGCAGTCGCAGGATCAAAGCTGACCGCCGTGACGCGCAGATCGGACGTGGACGTTCCCTCTTGTTCGGCGCTGGTGATGTGAATGCTTCGCGGTCCGGCACCGTTGTTGGACTCGTTCGTCTCGATGATGTGTTTGCCGTTATCCGTTTGCAGGAACAGAAAATAGTCGCCGGTGGCGAGTTCGATGGGCAGCTTGATCGAGAAATTCTCCACGTCGATGTGTTCGCCGACAGGCAAGTTCGCCGTGGTAGACCGCGTCGCAATCAGTCGGTCATCACTGCTAAAGACATTGTCGGTCGACAAGTACACGCCATCGACCCAGCGGACACCGTTGGTGTCGAGCAGCCCCTGGTTTTCGATCATCCAATCGACGTTGATCGACTTGCCGGCCACACCGGTGGCCGGGACGACGAAGCTGGTCGGGACCAAGTCCGCCGGCTTGCTCTCGACGACAACAGGTGTCTCGCGGCCGCCGTTGTTATTGCTGTTGCTGGCCTCGAACACTTTGTTCGTCGCGTCGGTTTGGACGAGGACGAAGAACGTGCCCGACAGCGATTCCGACAATGAAATACGCACCTGCCGTGAGTATTCCTGGTCTGGTTCGAGTCCAAGCAAGGTAAAGTCGTTGCTGCGTTCCGGGAAAATGGACACTTCGGCGACCTTCAGGTCATCGTTGCTGATGGTCTGGTCGGTCGAGAGGAACACTCGGTCGATCCAGCCCTGAGGACGTGGAATCGTCGCGGTTGCGCCGGAATTGATCACGGTGTATGCCACATCGAACGTTCGGCCCGAGACGGCGCTGGCGGGGGCCACAACGGAGGTCACTTCCAGATCCGGAGGCGGCGTCAGCACGATTGTCGAAGTCACGTCCGTGCGGCCGACGTTGTTGTCCTCGGCAATGTGTTCGAATACGCCGTTGCCTGTATCCGTTTGGACAAAGAAGTGATATTCGCCGTTGGCTCCGTCCGGAATTTCCACGTTCACCGCCGCTGTGTAGCTGCCGCCAGCAGCGACGACTCCACTGTGAAAGAACTCGCCGACAAGCGTGTCTTGCGTAGAATCAAAGACATCGTCCGCAGAGAAGTACACGCGGTCGCGCCAGAACGATTCCAGGGTGGGGCCATCGCCGATGTTATCGACGGTGTAGGTGACTTCGGCGATATCGCTGGAGAAGGCGATGCCGGGACCGATCACGCTACTGACGGTCAAGTCGGCATGGGGCGACAAAATGACCGGGAACGACGCGCTGCTGCGATTGTCATTCTCGTTCGTTTCCGACTGCTGGTTGCTGGAATCCGTGACGATGATGACGAAGTACGGACCGCTGAACGAACGCGGAGTCGAGAACGTCAGGCTCGATTCATAACTGTCGCCCACATTGAGGTAATTCGGATTCGTGACGGCTCCCAGGCGAATGTCCTCGAAGCTGATCACCGTGTCGGCGGACAAGTAGAGTTGGTCATACCAGATCGGCGCGGTCGTGGCCGAGGTGCCGTTGTTCGTCACGATCCACGAGATCTGCGTCTCCGCGCCGGAGAAGGTCTGCACCGGCGGGGTAATGCTGCTGATGAACAGGTTCGGCACTGGAGGCAGATCGACATCGATCGAAGTATCGTCGATCGTCGTGTTGTCGCCTTCCCCATCGAACTCGTTGACATTGTTGAGCGTGTCCGTTTGGACGTAGAGAAACACATTGGCGTCCAAACCGTTGGTCAGTCTGACCGGGACGGTGCGAGTCAAAGACTGCCCTGCGGGAATCGTCACGTTGGATCTGGGAGCTGTCAAAAGTTGGTCGTTACCGCCGACTTGGTCGTCCAGCGAAAGGAAAATTCCGTCATCGAAAGTACCGGAGTAATCGGCATCGCCTTCGTTGAGGATCGTGTAACTGACCAAAATTTGTTGGCCCGCGAAGCCAGTGGCGGGCGCGGTGATGTTGGTCACGCGCAGGTCCGGATGCGGCGGGATTTCGATGTCGAGCACGACGTCATCGACCGTGATGTTGTTGGCCTCCCCGGCCTCAAATTCCTGGACCTGTAGTGAGGCATCGGTCTGCACCACGACAAAGCGGTCGGTCGTGATACTGGCGGGGATGCGGAACGTCCCGGATCGGGTGACCGATTGGCCGGCCGCAATCGTGCCAGTAAATGACACAATTCCCAATGCGGTGTCGAACGAGCCGCTTGGACTCGTCGAGAGGAAAACTTGCTCCTGGACATCGCCCGTGAAATCGGCGTCACCATTGTTGGCCAACGTCCATTGAATAGTGACGTCACGATCCGCGAGCGCTAATGCGGGTGACGTGATCGACGTCACGACAAGATCTGGATGCGGCGGCGTCTGCACATCCATCGCGACATTGTCGATCGTCGTGTTGTCTCCTTCGTCCGCCAGGAACTCGAAGATTTGTTCGCCCGCATCGGTCTTCACGACCAAGAACAAGTTCTCGCTGTCCTGGAAGTTGAGCGGCAACTTGAACGAAAAGCTGCGATTCACGCTGTTGGTCATGCCGCTGTCTGTTCCCGGAATCGTTCCCGTGAAGACGCGGCTACCCAACAGAAAGTCGTTGCCGATCACGTTGTCCGTCGAGACAAACACATCCTCGAAGAACGTCCCATTGAACGTCGCCTCGCCGAGGTTGGTGGTGACCCAGCTTGCCGTGAAATCGCGATCGCGGAAGATGACCGCCGGAGTCGTGATGTCGGTGACTCGCAGGTTGACGTGCGGCGGCAGTTCGATGTCGGTAATGACGTTGTCTACTGTGACGTTGTTCGCTTCACCGGCCGCGAACTCAAACACGTTGTTGAGGACGTCGGTGCGGACGATGAAATAGCGGTCGTCCGTGATGTTCTGCGGAATGCGGATCGTCGCCGAACGCGTGACGGAAGCTCCCGTCGCAATCATTCCCGTGAAGGTCACATTGGCGACGAACGTGTCGCTCCCGAAAAACTCATCTGCGGACAGCAGAATCTGCTCAGCGATTGTGCCGTCAAAGTTGCCGCTGCCGTTGTTGGTCAGCGTCCAATTGAGCGTCATTTCGCCATCGGTGATGGCCGGCAGTACGGGGTCGATGCTGGTCACGACCAAATCCACGAACGGCGGAATCGTCAGAGACAGCGCCGCGTTGCCGGTGTTGTTCGATTCCGAGGTTTCCGGCTGTGTGCGGAACGTGTCGGTCTGAACGATCAAGAAATAGCTTCCCGCAGTCGCTTCCAGCGGCTTGGGCAGCGTGATCATCTCGTTACGGGTGTAGCTGTCGCCGACGGACCCCGACGCCGCGAGATTGCCTACCGTGGTCCCATCCAGAGGAATGGTGGCCACGAGCGTGTCGCTGGCGTCAAGCACGTTGTTCGTTGACAGATAAATGCGATCATTCCAGCGTTCGCTTGCCGGGTCGGTGCCGATGTTGGTGACGGTGTACTGCACCGAAATCTGATCGCCGAAATTCGCCGAGGCCGGGCCGCTAACGGACGTCACGGTCAGGTCTGGAGTCTGCAAGAGAATTTGCACGGTGAAGGTGTCGGTGATCTGACCGCCGGTACCATTGGCGTCTTGATCCATCAAGTTGCCAGCCACGTCTCTGATGGCCGGGCCAATTTCCATCGTGTAAAGACCGAACGTCGTCTGGTCGTTGAAGTGGAACGTCACTTGCGAGCCGCTCACGACGATGTTGGTGACCTGATTGGTCACGCTGCCGCTCGGCCCGTTGAACCGCACGATATCGGCGGTTGTAACCGTGGTGGGGTCGATGTCGTCATCGAAGGTGAAGGTCAACTCGCTGAAGGGGCTGGAAGCTTGGCCGACGGGCGCGGTGCTCAGCACTCGCGGACCAGTGTGATCGATGACAAAGCTGCCGGTGTAGGCATCGCTGCCAACGCCTGCCAAATCGAGCACGCTGCCGGCGGTCAACGTGTAGCTGTAAGTGTCCGCCGTGTTCGGCACCGTCAGGTTGAAGCGCACGCGGTTCGCGTCGAGCGTCACGAATCCCGTCACGCTGACCGCCGGATTCGCGAACACGAGATCCGACGTTTGCAGCGAATCGAACCGAATCGAATCATCGAATGTCAGTTCCAGAGTGCTCGGCGGCGTGCCGAGATGCCGCCCATCGGTCGGTGTCGTCGCGGTGACTGTCGGACCGTTGACGTCCGCGATCGCGCCGCCGGTGCGAGTCACGCGCAGGGTGTATGGACCTTGTCCCGCTCCGCTGACCTTGAAGGCATAAATTCCGCCGGCTCCCTCGGCCACGGTGAAGTTAATCAAAGCATTGCGTCCATCTGCCGCGCTGTTGTCATCCGAGGCGACAACCACGCCATTGCTGATGACTTCGACCACCGGATCAAAGCTGTTGACGGGCTCGCCCATTCCGTCGCCCGGAGTCGTCGTGGTCGCGACCACTTGATCTCCCGCCGCCAACGCGACTAAGTACACATCGGACAAATCGCCCGACGTCACGATGTTGTCGATGAGTACCGAATCGCCGAACTGGCTGCCGACCAGAATGTAGGCGATCTCGTCAGTGCTGCTCGAAACGGTCAGCCGCTGAGCCTGTCCGGCGGGCACATTGCCTCCGAACGCTTCATCGATCTGTGTGCCGTTGGCACGGAAGGCTCGCAGACGACCGGGGTCGAAGCTGTCGTCACCGATGACATCGACCGAGACAGACCGCACCGCTTGCGTGAAGTCCACACGCAGTTGTGACCCGCTGTCGAAGAAGACGGAACCGTCGATCGAGAAGACGCGGCTGCCGGTCGAGGCCAAGCCGCTGGCCGTCGATCGAATCGGGCTGCCGAACGGCGTCCCGTTGAAATCAGCCGGCCGCAACGTCGCGCCCACGAATGCGTTCGTCAGATCGGTGCCCGGCGCAAAGGCATCCGGGTCGATACTCAACGCCGCGATGTCTCGGCCGCCGAGTACTTGTGCCGTGAACGTGCCGGCCGAGCCTGGTCGTTGCACGAGGGTCTGCCCTTGGTCCACGAAGTTGTTCAGTTCGCGCTCGAACTGAGCGCCGCGAGTGACGACGAGGCTGTAGTCATGGTTCGCCGCTCCGGTGACTTGCAGGAAATAGATCCCGGTGGCCGGCACGATGAGACCGTCGATGAGATCCGTCACGTTGCTGGCACCGCTCGCGCCGAATGTCAGCGCGCTGCCGGCGGAATTGAGCAACGCGACATTCAACGCCGTTCCATCGAGTGACGTCAGAGCCACACTGACGAGTTGCCCGGCCGTCAACGTCACTCGGTAGTTGTCCGAGTTGCTGCCCGTTCGGCCCAGCACCGCCAGCCGATCGGCCGTCCCTTGCAACGCGACAGACGTTGACGTCAGCAACGTCTCGGCGGTGGCGGTCGTGTCGTTCGTCACGCCCGACAGGCCCTCAGCTTCGACCTGCGTGTTGAGCAGCACTTGAATGGTGTAGTTGCCGGTGCCCGACAAGCTGGTCGCGCGCACACGATACGTGCCGTTGGCAAAGATCGGCGCGCCTTGCAGAGCGAACTTGGCATTGGCCCCGCTCGCAACCGCCGTGGCGAACACCGAGCCGGCCGCGTCCACCAGTTCCAGTTGACCGCGAATGTTTCCGCTCGTCGGCAGGAACCGCACGGTCAGGTTCTGTCCGCCATCGACCGAGATCGTGTACTCGTCGCTGTCGCCAGCCGCGTGGAACACTCCATTTTGAATCGGATCGTAGATCAGCGAGCCGAGCGGATTGACCGCGAGCAGCGCCGCTGCCGGAGCGGTGACGTTGTCCGCCGTGAACGACCGCGAGAAGGCAGTCAGCGCGTTATCCGACCGGTCGCGGAAAGCGTTCGCTCCGGAAGCCAACGAGAGCGAGTACGCTCCCTCAGTCAATCCCGCGTAGGTCAGCGTGACAGTCCGAGCCGTGTCGTCGTAGGTGAATGATGTTGCCACGAAGTTTTGACTGGTGGTGGCGTTCGAGAGCGTGACGTCCTCGGCACCGAGTCCGGTCGAATTCAGCCGCTCGTTGAACGCGATGACAATCGTCGCATCACCGCTGGCGGCGATCCCGCCCGCCGCCAAAGGACTGCCGTTGTAGTTCACGCCGGTCACGGACGGCGGCAACGCATCGACGGTGAAGCTGGACGTGAATGTTGCTGAGGTCTGCCCTGAGATGCTACTGAACGCGGCCGTGGGTAGCGTCACCGAGTAGTCGCCGTCGGTCGTGGCGACGTTGGTAATGTCGAACGAGAGCGTGTCGCCATCGACGATCGTGACGGCCGCCGGCGTCGCCACCGTGCCATCCGGCCGAGTGATGAACACGTCGCCGGTCGAAACCGAGGACAACAGCACGGGCCGCGAGAGGTTGATCGTGAACGTACTGGGGAACGCCGTCAGCGCCGCTCCACCGGAAGGAATCGTGCTGGTGATGTTGAAGTCGGTGACGCTGGAGACGGCTCCCGCGACGGTGCTTTCGACCCGCAGCGTGTAGTCTCCTTGACCCGCCGCCACGTTGACCACGACGCGATAAATTCCGGGTGTCGTGACCGCAACGCTCAGCGTCGCATTGCGTCCGTCCACCGCGCCGTTGTCGTTGCTGCCCAACGAGGAATTGTCCGGCGCGAAGAGTTCCACACTGGGATCGAGCGAATTGACCGGTTGATTTGGCCCGTCGCCAGGAGTTGTCGTGCTGAGAGTCAGCGTCGTCGCTTGAGTTACACGAATCAAGTAGTGATCCGTGCCATCGGCCAAGCCAGCGAAAGCGACCGACCTCTCGAAGACCGTGTCCACCGTTCCCGTCGTGAAGAACGAATCAAACATTGTCGGGCCGAAGTACACGGATCGCCCGGAGCCGGGATTACCGACCGCCAGGACCGGATGTCCGCTCGATGTCGCCAACACCGTGCCAAAACTGTTGACCGTGTCGTTGTGCGGGAACTCGATGCTGCTGTTGCTGAAATCGCTGATTCCCGCCGTGATCGGATGAGCGACTGCGCCGATCGTGATCGTGCCCGACATATTGTTGTAGCTGCGAAGCGTGTCAACCGGGACCACGTCGTCCAGGAGCGGAGCATTCGCCGTGCCCACACTGCTGCTCGCAAAGAATCCATTACCCGCATTGAAGATCGTGTAACCCGTGGCGACCAGTCCGCCTCCTTGCAGGACATAATCGCGAAGCTCTTCGTCGATGGCATCGAGACCAGAGGCCCGTTCGGACGAACTACCGATCACCACCACATCGAACTGCTTCAGTTCGTCCAATGTGTCGATGTCGGCGAGCGAGACCGTCACGGCGCTGAACGGGAAGGCGGTGCTGTCGTTGAGTTGATCGCGAACACGGTTCCCACTGAAGCCGTCCAAATTGAGCACGGCGACGTTAACTCGTCGCAACGCGGCGAGCACCACACCGGTCCCGCCGATGTCTTCTGCCGAAGCCGCATCGGAGTTGGGTTCGACGTTGAACGAACTGCCGCGCGTGACAACCAAGTGATAGTCGCGACTCGTTCCGGCGGAGCCACCGGTGATCCGCGCGAAGTATGTGCCGGTCACCGGCGCGACGAAGTCGCGAATCGCGAAGTTCGTGTCCGAGCCGCTGACCGCCGAAGCGTTCGTCAGCAACCGCGTCGCGTTGTTGTCGAGCAGTTCGAGTGCGGTCACGTTGCCGGCCAGCGCGATGTCCGCATGTTGTCCCGCCGACAGCGTGAAGCTGATGATGTCGGTATCGACCCCCGACAGCACGCCGGTCACGGCCAGTCGATCGGCACCGCCGATGATGGCGACCGCCGAACTGTCAATGTTCTGCGCCGTGGCTCCCAGATTGTTTGCTGAACCGGAGACTGATTCTCCTTCGACCACCGCGTTGACCACGGCGCGAATCGTGTAGAGGCCGCTCCCTTCCAAACTGCTTGCCACGATGCGGTACACGCCCGCGCTCCCGACCGTCAGCGTTTGCAGCACGGCATGTTCGCCGGCATTGGCGGCTTCGGCGAATCCGAGCGACGACGTATCGGGGGCGAAGACTTCGACTCGCGGACGAATCCCGTTCGGAACCGGATCGAGCACCACTGTCAGCTTCTGGCCGGCATCGAGCGCCAGCGTGATCGCATCGCTGTCTCCGGCGGCGTGCAGCACGCCGGTGTAAAGCGGGTCGTAGCTCAGTGAACCATTCGGCGCGAGCGCGACCAGCGGCGTGGGGTACGCCCCGTCCGCCGCCAAGTCGGTGAAGAAATTGAACGTGAAGTTGTCGCCGTTGACTCCGTTGCCGTTCCCGTCCAGCGTGTTGCCGACGAGATCGCGGAAGGCGCTCGCACCGCTGAGCAAAGTCAACTGATACTGCCCCTCCGGCAAGCCGGTGAAGCTGACCGTGGCGACCGATCCGGTGACGCTGACCGAGGACGCCGTGAAACTCGTGTTACGAGCGGTATCCATCAGCGCGACATCTTCCGCACCGACACTGGTGTTGATGTTTTCGTTGAAGGCAATTTCGAGCGTGACGTTGCCGCCAGTCGTGATGAAGCCGCCGGCCGACAGAGCGCTGCCGCCGTGTCGGACCTCTTGCACGACGGGACCGAGCGTATCGACCTGGAACGTCGAGACGAATGTTTGCACCGGCTGATTGGCCGCATTGGTCAACGCGCCGGCCGCGATCGTCGCCGTGTAGGTGCCGTTCCCCGCGCTGGCTTCGCTGATCGTGAAGCGAAGCGTGTCGCCATCGACTTGTGTCACGTCCGAAGCAGCCACGGTGCTGTTGTCCGGACGCGTGATCATCAAGTCGGAAGCGTTGATGGACCCCGCAGAAGGACCATTCGACAAGTCGATGGTAAAGGTTGTCGGGAAAGTGGTGCGAATCGCGCCGTTCGCAGGATCGGAAGCGACGACCTGGAAGGGCAGCGCCGTCACGTCGCCGGCCTGTGATCCAGAAACATTCAAGACATATTCACCGGAGGTCGCCGTCCCGGTGGCACCCGCCGCCACACGCACGACCGCTCGATAGGTGCCTGGCGTTGTGACCGGAACATTCAACAGAACATTGCGTCCGTCTGTGGCACCGTTGTCGTTCGTTCCGAGCGACGTTCCATCCGGCGCAAATAATTCGATCTCGACGTCCACAGCATTGACGAATTGATTGGAACCATCGGCGGGAGTGGTCGTGCTGAGAGTCAACGTCGTCGCTTGCGTGACGTTGAAGATGTACTGGTCGATCGGGTCTCCGGCGTTGAAGTTGATAATCGACTGAAGGTCGGTCAGGCTGAGACCGTCAACGGCGTTGCCTGCGAGACGCGACAATTCATCGGCCTTTGCCAGGCCCGCCGCGCGGGGCGTCGTTTGCACACCGAAGTGCAGAATGCTCTGCGTTTGTCCCGGCGCGACCGAGAGCGCGTAGTTGAACTCGATGTTTTCGGAAGACTGTGAGACGGTTGCTGGACGAGCCGCTCCAAACCCGGCAAACACATGCGTCACGACGGGATCACCGCTATTCTCGGAATCGTCCGTCACGATCCAGTTGTCGGCCGTGGTGACCGTGGTGTCGCCGCTCGATGTGCCAACCAAAATTGTGCTACCGTCCGATCCGAGATTAGTGGCGACCCGTGCCGTCGTGTTGACCGTGGAAGCGCCGGTGTTTGTGAAGACATCCAGGTATCGCACGAAGCCGTCGTCGTTCGGCACAAAGATTTTGCGAACAACTTGCAAGCCGCCAACGGTGAACGGGCCAATGATGATTTCGCGGCCCCCTTGCTCGGTGGCCGCACTGGTTGCGGTTGAGGGAAACGAGGTGCCGCCCACGCTGAGAACCAACCCACCATCGTAAGCATCACTGGACCCATCGCTGATCGAGCCATCGCGTTGGATGTCCCAACGGAAGTCGGCGCTGTCGAACAAGTTGGTGCTGAGGCTGGTCGTCCCCGTCGTTCCCGGACCCTCGCCGAGAAAACTCCCCACGATCGATCCGAGAACCTGACCCGTTTGGCCGATGTCTTGGGCGTCAGCGGGGACGTCATTGGATTCGAGGTCAAATGCGGCGGACTTGGTCACGACGAGGCTGTAATCGACCGCGGCTGTCGAAGTCAGTTGCACCAGATAGGTGCCGGCGCTGAGCGCCACAAAGGTTTCGATCGCCGCTCCGACATTCCTGAATCCGGACGCGGACGCGAGCACGGTGCCGCTGGAATCCAACAACTGGACGGCTGGAACCAGCGAGGAACCGGGATTGCGATTTGCCACTGCAATCGACGCAGCCTGACCAGCGGCTAACGAGAAGGAAACAACATCGACCTGCGAAGCGGACCCGTTTCCGACCGATCCCACCAACGCCAGGCGTTGACCGCTGCCAGATAACGGAATCGCGGAGCCATTGATGTCTTGAGCCGTGGCGACGGTATTGTTCGACGCACCGCCGACCGCTTCCGCTTCCTGCGCCGCATTGAGGATGACTTCGACGGTGTAGGCACCGGAGCCGGCAACGCTGGTGACGTCGATACGATATGTTCCCGCCGTCGCGGCCGCGCGCGTTTGCAAAACCGTCACCGCGCCGACGCCACCCGTGATCGAGCCTAACGAAGCGCTGCCGGGATCGAAGGCTTCGATGCGCGGCTGAATCGAGGAATCCGTCGGTCGCAGGATGACCGTAATGGTCTGACCGGGATCCAACGCGATCGTGTAGGAATCGGTGTCGTTGGCAGCATGGAAGAGTCCACTCACCGGCGGATCGAGGATGATGCTCCCCAAAGGCAAGACGCGCACTGGCGCGGGGACCATCGCAGAGACCGCATCCATTGCGAAGTCCAGCACGTAGTTATCGCCGCTAGTGCCATCATGATTGCCGTCCAGCGTCCGGCCGGCACGATCACGGAACGCAGTTGCGCTGCTTAGCAACGTCAACCGATAGTTTCCTTCGGGCAAATCGGAATACGACACGCTGACCGTCGGCGTTGCACCGCCGAAGTCCGTCGCGAAGTTGCTGGGCGTGAATGTGGCCGACGTCAGCAAATTGACGAGCGTGACATCCTCCGCTCCCAGCCCGCTGGTCGCCAGCACTTCGCTCATCTCGAAGACGAATGTTTTGTTGCCCGAGGTCAACACGTCGTTGTTCGAGACGGGGGTGCCGCCAACCGTCGTCTGCACAACGAACGGGCTGATCTGGTCCAGCGAGAATGTCGCGGTGAACTCGGTGGACGTCGCGCCGGTGATACTGACGAATGCCCCTGACGGGAACGTCACGGTGTAGTCACCATCGCCAGTCCCCAGTCCGCTGAGATCAAAGGAAACAGTATTGCCATCCACCAACGATGCGCTGACGGCGCTGACGGTTGATCCGCCGGGCCGAGTGAGCTGCAAGTCGGCCGCGGTTGCCGATGTGAACACAATCGTGTCGGAGAGATCGACCAGATAGGCGCTCGGCAGGGCCGCGACCGACGCACCATCAGCCGGAGTGGTAGCCGTCACGGTCAATGTGTCCGTGACCGCAGCGGTCGAACCTTCCACACGGACGGTGTGCTCGCCGGAGCCACTGCCGCGGACGACAACGCGATACCGCCCCGCCTTGTCCGCTGGCACGGTGTAGTTGATGAGCGCGTTGATTCCGGTTCCGTCGAGCGCGCTGTTGTTGTCGGTTGCCACGGAGACTGGCGATGCCCCTCCCTCGTAGAACAATTCGATGATCGGATCGAGTGAGTTCGGCGGTTGGCCCAGACCACTTCCCGGAGTCGTCGTGCTGATGACCAAAGCATCGTTTGCGTTGGCGTCGAAGTAGAAATGATCCTCCGAGTCCACATTCGCGCCACCGGCCCACGAAACGGCTTGCTCTAAAACTTGATCAACAGTTGACCCCGGAGTGTTGAGACCAAATCCGTCGAAATACGTTGTCCCCAAGTAGGCGGATCGGCCATTGCCGGGTTCGCCGACGACAATCACGGGGTGCGTTCCGATGCGAGCCAGCACCGTACCGAAGTCATTCACGGCATCGCCGCCTGGGTATTCGGTGGAGTTGAAACCCGTTGAATAATCGTCAATTCCTTGAGTCACGGGGTGTGTATTATTGAGAACGTCAATCGTCCCGGAATCCGTGTATTGGTAATCACCAAGCGTGTTGACGGGCACGACAGCGTCGAACGCCGGTGCCTTGGCCAAGCCGGAGGTACTGTTTCCTATGTTGCCGGTCCCCGCGTCGTAAATGAAGTAACCAGTCGTCACCAAACCGCCGCCGGCCAGAACGAAATCACGAATCGCATCGTCCACGTCGGCGAGGTAGGAATAATCGTAGTACGAACCGATGATGACGACGTCGTAGGCCAGCAGTTCGGCCAGCGTGTCGGCTTGCTCGATCGTGATGGCTGTTGCGTTAAAGTCGAACACGGTGCTGTCATTGAGCTGCTCAACAATTACACCGGCCACGAAAGTGCTAATGCTCACGACGGCCACATCAATCGTGGCACCGACATAGCCCAGACCAAGCTTTGTGCGAGTCAAGTTCTGAGCCGAGGCGGAGCTATTGTTCGGTTCGGCTTCAAACGTCGCGCCGCGTGTTACCACCAAGCCGTACTCGTGCCGCTCGCTCGTGACACCTCCGGTCACTTCGACGAAGAATGTTCCACCTGCACCGCTGTTGAAGTCGATGAGCGATTGCGTGGCGTTCGTGAGGCCACTCTGAGCGAGCGCGAGCACATTGCCACTGCTGTCTCGCAGTTTCACGGTCACGGCCTCTGTGCCGCTCGACAGCGCGATGCTCGCGAATTGACTCGCCGCCAGCGTGATCTGGTAGAAGTCGGTCTCGACGCCGTTCAGCTCCCCGATGACCGCGACTCGATCCGCCGAACCGGGCAGCGAGACGGCGCTTCCGGCCAGACTCTGAGCGGCCTCCGTGGTTCCATTGGCTGAGCCGCCGGACGATTCCGATTCGGTCGCCGCATTGAGCAGCACTTCAATCTGGACAGCACCGAGTCCCGCCAAGCTCGTCAGTTCGATGCGGTATGTTCCCGCAGCGGTCGCTGACAGGGTTTGAGCGACCGCCGTTTGTCCGGCCGAACTGGCCGAAGTCGTCCCCAGCAAATTGTTACTGGGATCGAAGACATCCAGCTTCACCCGCAGCGAAGGATCAACGGGCGTTACCAGCACCGTCAGCCTCTGGCCGGCATCAAGTTCGATGCTCAACAAATCCAAGTCGCCGACACCATTGAGCACTCGCGTCGCTTCCGCGCGATAAATCAGCGAACCGAACGGAGCCACGGCGGTTGTTCCAGCGATCATCGTGGTCGCGCCGCTGTCCGCTCCGAAATGCAGGACGAAGTTGTCGCCCCCCGTGCCGTCCGAGTTGCCATCCAGCCGATTGCCGATCTGATCGCGGAAGCCGTTTGCATTGCTGAGCAACGTCAGCGCGTAATTCCCCTCGTCCAGACTCGGATACTCCAACGTCAGCGTGCGGGTTGCGTCATTAAACTCGAAGTTGTTCAGTCCGATAACCGTGTTGGTTGTCAACTCGCGCAGCTCGAAATCCTGCTCGTCAATCAACACTTCGTCCATGTTCTCGTTGAAGACGATCTCGATCGTCCGTGGCCCGGTGCCTACTTGCTGACCTTCGAGGGGGAGCGACGACTGCACGACCGGCGGGACGTTGTCCACCGTAAACGTCGAGCTAAAGGCCTCGACGCCGCGGCCAGAGACGTTGCTGAAAGCTCCCGCGCCCACGGTCAACGAGAAATTCGTCCCCGTCATCGACGGCATCGTGAAGATCACTTCGTCCCCATCGACCCTCACGGCGGTCGGTGTGAAGCTGGTCGAGCCGTTCGACACGGACAGATCGCCGACCTGCACCGATGAGACCAGCACGTTCTGATCCGTGCCGATCACGATCTCCGTGGGCATGACGCCGATCAGTGAGCCATCGAACGGACTCGTGAACTCCACCTCAAACGGCACGGCCGAGCTGATGGCTCCGCCGGTCGATGATTGCACGCGCGCGGTGTATTCGCCGCTGTTTCCCGCCGTCTTCACCACAGCCAAGTAGCGGCCGGTCTGTCCGGCAGAGACAACGTGTTCCAACAGCACATTGCGACCATCGGCCGCACTATTGTCATCCAGGTTGACTGGCACATTCGGAGTGGCACCGTCCAGGTAGTACAGTTCGACCACCGGGTCGAGCGTATTGATGAACTCACCGCTGCCACCGGCGGGTGTCGTCGTCGAGATGGTCAACGTGGTCGGGCTTGTGACTTGGAAGGCGTAACGATCCACGTTGTCGAGACCGGCCGCCCAACTCACCGCTTGCTCAAGCAGACGATCGACGGCACCCGTGTCCGCATCGCCGTCTTCCGCGTCGTAGTAATTGATTCCGATAAAGACCGACCGGCCGGAACCTGCTTCGAGCGCCGCGACAATCGGACGCGAACCATTGTCTTCCGCGATCGCCAGCAGCGTGGCTCCGGGATTGAGTTCGCCGTTGAAGGGCACCTCGGCACCGGCGTCGGGGATCACGAACGCACCAACACCGTCGCTCACGGGGTGCGTCGAGTTCACAAAGGTGACATCGCCATCGGCGAAATCGTCGTTGAAGGAATCGAGAACATCGACCGGGAAGATCGGGTCCAACAGGCTTCGAGACGTCGAGGACGAGTCCAGCAAGTCAATCGACCTGCCGACACCCACCAGGGCTCCCCCCGCATCCACATAGTCACGCAATGCAGACGACAAGGTTTCGATGATCGAAAAAACTCCAGAGTCGAATTCGCCGCCGATCAAGACAACGTCGAATGTTTGGAACAACGCCGCCAATTCCGTTTCGTCGAGATTCTCAACGTCTTCAATCGTCACGGGGACAGCCTGAATCGCGAACGCCGAGCTGTCGTTGAGTTGAGCGACGAGGTTGGTCGAGTCGGAAGACTCGCTCGCCTCGAAGACCGCGACCTTGATCGCGCCTTCTGTCCCCTGTCCAGAAGCCAGATGTCCCAGCACCTGACTGGTGACGCCGAGTTCCTGCGCATCGTCCAGCACGTTGTTCTCTTCGAGATCGAAGGACGCTCCGCGCAGGATGGTCATGCTGTAATCCACCGCCACATCCGCCATTCCCCGGACGAAATACGTCCCGGTCGCGGGCACGACGAAATCGCTGATGACGGCTCCGACGTTGTCGGTGGACCGCCCCGAAGCCAGCACCACTCCGTTGGAGTCCAGCAATTCGATATTGCCTTCAATGTCCTCGAACGGTTGCACCGTGATCGTCACGGCCTGCCCGGCCGTCAGACTGATCGAGTACACGTCCGCCTCATCGACCTGGAGCGTGAATTGCGATTTGTCGAACCGCGATTGAAAACCGCTCGCCCGATAGAAATGCTGGTCGTCCGGCCGGAACGCGAATCCGTTGCGCTCGAACGAATCGCTGAGCCGGCCAATCAACGAGGCCATGCCGGTCGATTTGTTGAGCTGATAAACCTCCGGCTGGGACTGCGAGTCGTTGTCCGTGATGCTCCACAGTGTTCCATCCGGCTGGAAGGTGAGCGCCGTCAACTGGTGGCCTGGATTTCCGATTTCGGTCAGCACTCCCGTCGCAGGATTGATCGTGACCAGCAGCGGCGTGTCCGAGTCACTCACCCGAACAAGCCCATAAAGTTGGCCGTTGGTGGGATCGGTGGCCAAGCCGCGGCCTCCCGTCAGGGAGCGATCAGCCAAGGTCAGGTCGATTTCCGAAATCAGTGCCCCATTGGTGGGATTCAATCGTCGCAATTGAGTCAGGCCCGAGCCGATGGCGTACAGATCGCTGCCGATGAACGCTAATCCCGCCACATGTCGCTGCGTCTCACCCAAGACTGTGACCGTGCCGGTCGGAGTGACGCGAGCCAATTCAAACTCGCTCGTGGACATCAAGAAATTGCCGGTCGCAGCATCGTAGACCAAGGCATAAGTGAGGCCGTCGAGCGGGAAGTTCGTGTAACCGACGAATTGCTCGCTCGTGATGTATTCATTACCGACTCGTCCCAGCACCGCGATGTGATCCGCCGCTCCCTGCAATGCCACGAGATTGCCGCTGAGACTCTCTGCCGACGCGATCGTGTCATTGGCTGGCCCGATCCATCCTTCGAGTTCCAGGCGAGCGTTCAACGTCAACGACAGGCTATACAGCCCAGTTCCCGCCAGACTTGTCGCGCGCAGGCGATAGCTGCCCGCCGTGGCGACCGGAGCGACTTGCAACAGCGCCACTTCGCCGGCTGCGCTGGCCGATGCGGTGCCCAACACGGTCGATCCATCGGGCGCGATCAGTTCCACTTTGCCTTGAACGCCCGGATTCGCCGGGTCGAGCAGAATCGTGGCAGTTTGACCGGCGTCCAGAGTGATCGTGAAATCGTCGCTGTCACCAACGGTCTGAAAAGCGCCGCTCTGCGAAGGATCGTAAATCAGTGAACCGAGCGGCGGCTTCGCAACAAGTGGCACGGAATACGCCACCGTCGAGACATCCACGGCGAAATGACGGACGAACGGATCGTGCCCATTCGTTGCGCCGTCCCCGTCCCCATCCAATGGGTTTCCGTGCCGGTCGCGGAATGCGAAGGTTCCGTCCAGCAACTCCAACAAGTATTGCCCTTCGGTCAACCCGACCGCGTCGAACGTGACTGTCGGCGTCGCTCCGCCGAAATTCGTCGCGAAGTTCGTCACCGGGAATGTCGATCCGGTTGTCTGATTGAACAAGAACACGTCGAACGCATTGAGGTTTGACGTCGCCAGTGTTTCGGTGAATGTCACGCTGAAGCTGTGATTTCCCGGAGCAAGGACTTGATTCTCAGCGACCGACGTCGTGACGACCTGCGGCAGCACGTTGTCAAAGTCGAACGTGGCCGAGAACGCCGCCAGCGACTGACCATCGACGGATGTGATCGCTCCGGCCGCAACCTCCACGTTGTAGACACCGTTGCCGGTGTTCGCGGTGCTGATTCCGAAGCGCACCGTCCGCGCATCGACCACGGTGACACTGCTGGCAGCGGTTCCGTTCACCGTCAGGTCACTGGCACTGATCGAACCTAGATTGACCGGCTGATTAAAAATCAACTCGTACTGGCTGGGAAACACATTGATGAACGCTCCGCTCGCGGGATTGGCCGCCGCTGCAAACGCCGCGCGGCTACTCTGTACCGCTCCGGCTGCGGAGGTTGCGACTTGCAAGGTGTACGCTCCGGCAGTGTCGTTCGCACGGCGCACGACCGCGCGATACGTCCCCAAGTTTCCAGAGGTCACAGCGTGAGTCACCAGTGCGTTATTACCACCTCCGCCGTTGTCGTTCGTGGCCACGGCCGTGTCTGGACTGCCTCCATCGAGGTAGAACAAGTCGATGATTGGATCCAGCGCGTTTACCGGCTGATTCGGACCATCACCCGGAGTCGTCGAAGTCAACGTGAGCGTCGTCGCGGCCGTGACTTCGAAGACGTACTGATCGCTCGGTTCGATCTTGAAGTTTTTGATCGACAGCAGATCGGCAGTGCTGAGTCCACTCAGCGCAGAGCCTGAGAGCCTCGACAACGCATCCGCTTTTGCCAGCGCGGGTGCTCGCTGGGTGGACTGCACTCCAAAGTGCAACAGGCTTTGGGTCTGCCCCGGCGCGATGCTCAAGTTGTATGCGTACTCCAAGAAGTCTCCGGAGTGCGAGACCGACGACGGCCGAGTCGCTCCCGTCCCGGCAATCACATGCGTGACCACTGGATCACCGGAGTTCTCCGCATCGTCTGTAACAATCCAGTTGTCGGCCGTCGTGAATGTCCCGTCACCGCTCGACGTTCCCACGACGTTCGTCGTCGAGAAACCCGAACCGAGAAACGAGAGGATGCTCGGTGTGGCGTTGACGGTCGAACCGCTGGTGTTCGTGAAGACGTCGAGATACCGAATAAATCCATCAACGCTGGAGACAAAGATTTTCCGAGTAACCTGCAATCCACTGGCGCTCTTGGGGCCGAGCACGATCTCGCGGCCGCCTTGCTCTGTGTTCGCTGTACTTGAGAAGGGAAAGAATGTGGACGATCCCGGAATCAGGTAGAAACCACCCTGAAAAGCGCCATTCGACCCGCTGACAATCGCCCCATCTCCCTGCACATTCCAGAGGAAACCTTGGCCGTCGATCAGATTGGCGGTGGGAAAGATAGTTCCGGTGACGCCCGCATTTTCGCCTTGCAGAGTTCCTACGGCTCCCAACACCAGTCCCGTGCGGCCAATGTCTTGAATGACCTCGCTCGGTCCCGGGCCGGTCTCGATTGTCGCCGATCGAGTCACCACCACTCCGTATTCCGTCGCGCTATTACCGCCGGTCACGCGTGCGAAATAGGTACCCGTCGTCGTCGCCTGGAAGTCGCTGATGACCGCGTCAAATCCCGAAGAGAAACTGCGAGCCAGCGGAACCCCCGAAGAGTCCTGCAATTCAATCGAGAGCGTGCCGGTTTCGGGGGCGTCCCCAGCAATCGTCGCGAACTGTCCCGCCGACAGCGTGAACGAATAGAAGTCCGCGCTACCAGTCGCGTCTCCGACAGCCGCCAACCGGCTTGCTCCACCGGGCAATGCCACACTGCTGCCGGCCAAGTCCTGTGCGGACGCAGTGGTGTCATTGGACGCGCCGCCAGAGACTTCATTGTCGAGTGCCGTGTTCAGGAGCAACGTGATTTCGTAGTCCCCCGCCCCTGCCAAGTTGCTGGTCGTGATCGTGTAAGTCCCGGCCGAGCTGACACTCAACATTTGCAGCGCCGTTTCTCCTCCCGCTGCGGACGCCGATGCTGTCCCCAACGACACCGACGACGGATTCATCACTTCGATGCCTCCCTGCAAGTCCGCATCGTCGGTCGAAAAGAGGACCGTCAGCGTCTGCCCCGCATCCAGACTGACTGTGTAGGAGTCCGTCTCTCCCGCGCCGCCGAAGGAGCCGATCAGATCATCGCGATAGATCAGCGTCGGATCGCTGCCGACAGAAGCCAGCACCGGATCGAGCGATAACAGAAACCGAGTTTCCAAAACCTCGGAAGGCGCTGCGACCGCATTCTGTTTGTTGGCGGATCTCCGCCCCCAGCGTCCCTGAGTTGACCATTTGCGTTCCGACTTGCGAATCCATCTCAACCAGTTGGAGAGCAACATTTGTGAAACCTTTCA